>NZ_JBHWZJ010000100.1:0-21847 GCF_042728415.1 Streptomyces sp. NPDC060198
GCGCCTGGTTGTGGGTCAGCATGATGATCTCGGCGGCCGCCTGCTCCTTCACCCGGGCGGGCAGCACGTCGTCGAGGTGGACGAACCTTCCCGCCGGACCGGTCCGGCGGGAAGGACCGGCCCGGTGTTCCGCCCGTGGGGGGACCCGCCCGTCCCACGGGCGCGTCCGTCCGAAATCGCTGAACGGCGCCGGTGGGCCCCGGTGGCTCGACGCCGTCAGAAGGCGTACCTGACCCGCATCCAGGGCGCGTGCTCCTCCAGCAGGTCCTGGATGCGGGTCAGGGACCGCCGCTTGATCTCCCGTTCGTAGCGGACGTTGAGTGCGCCGTTCTGCGAGCGCTTGGTCTCCTGGGCCTCGGGCTGCCAGAGCACGTCCTCGGCGCGTGGGTGCCAGCCGAGGTTGACCTCGTGGAGCGCCTGGTTGTGGGTCAGCATGATGATCTCGGCGGCCGCCTGCTCCTTCACCCGGGCGGGCAGCACGTCGTCGAGGTGGACGAACAGCTCGGCCCAGTCCCGTTGCCAGCCGGGGCGCAGTACGACGGGCGAGAGGTTGAAGTGGACCTCGTAGCCGGCGTCGAGGAAGTCGGCGGCGGCGGCGATGCGTTCGGCGACCGGGCTGGTACGGATGTCCAGGAGCCGCGCGTCGTCGGGCGGCATGACCGAGAAACGCACCCGGGTACGGCCCCGCGGGTCGAGTGCCAGCAGGTCGGGGTTGACGAACTTCGTGGCGAAGGAGGCCTTCGCCGTCGGCAGCGTACGGAACGCGACGATGAGGTCGGCGGTGTTGTCGCAGATCAGGGCGTCCACGGAACAGTCGCCGTTCTCGCCGATGTCGTAGACCCACGCGTGGGGATCGCACTGGTTGGGCTCCGTCTTGGGGCCCCGGGCGCGTACGTGGCGCCGGACGTGGGCCACGATCGCCTCGATGTTGGTGAACAGCGTGATGGGGTTGGCGAAGCCCTTGCGCCGGGGGACGTAGCAGTAGACGCAAGCCATCGCGCACCCGTTGGAGGCGCCGGGTGCGATCCAGTCGGCCGACCTTCCGTTGGGGCGGGTGACGAGGTGCTGTTTGACGCCGAGGACGAGCGTCTCCGTCTTGACGCGTACCCACCGGGCGATGTTGCCGTCGTTGCCGTGGAGGGAGGGGATGCGCCAGTGGGTGCCGACCTCCGTCACGGGCACCCCTGGCAACCGGGCCATGATCTGCCGGCCGCGCGGCGAGTCGAGCGCCGCCGGCTCGGCGTAGACCTCCCGCACGTCGAGCATCCTGCGTGCCCGGGGAGTGTCGCGGAACGGCTGGGGCACGGCGGACTCCCCTGCGGTGTCCGGCCATCCGAAGAGCGCCTGCTGCTCGGGCTCCGCCGGGGCGGGTTCTTCCGCAGCGGGCCGCCCGGACTGCTGGACCACGTACTGCTCCTTCTCGCGTGGGGGCGGCCGGCGGCCACCGGACGGGGGGGCCGCGCGCTCAGTACCGGCGGTGGCGCTCCTGCTCCAGCAGTTCGTCCAGATCGGTGAGCCGGTCCAGCCCCCGGACCACCTGGCCCATCCGCGCATTGTGCTCGAACCGGTCGCGGTGGCGGTGCAGCAGGTTCCAGTATCCGGCGGTGAAGGGGCAGGCGTCCTCGCCCACCCGCACGGACGGCTTGTAGCGGCAGGGGCCGCAGAGGTCGCTCATGCGGTCGATGTAGGCGCCTCCGGAGGTGTACGGCTTCGTGGTCATCCGGCCCCCGTCCGCGTACTGCGACATGCCCACCACGTTCGGGACCATGACCCAGTCGTAGCCGTCCACGAAGCTGCGGTGGAACCAGTCGGTGACGGCGCGCGGGTCCCAGCCCCGTTGCAGGGCGAGGCTGCCCAGGATCATCAGGCGCGGAATGTGGTGGGTCCAGCCGGTCTCCCTGACCTGGTCGAGGACGTGGCCGACACAGTTCGCGCCCGTCCCCCGCGAGGACAGCTCGGTGAACCACTCGGGCAGTCGCCCCCGGTGGCCGAGGGCGTTGCTCTCCCTGTACTCCGGGCCGAAGTACCAGTAGACGTGCCAGACGAACTCGCGCCATCCCGCGATCTGCCGTACGAAGCCCTCGGCGCTGTTGAGCGGAGCCTCGCCGGACCGCCACCGCACCTCCGCCCGTTCGACGCACTCCGCGGGGTCCAGCAGCCCGAGGTTGAGGGACGAGGAGAGCAGACTGTGGCTCATCGTCCTGTCCTCGGCGAGGACCGCGTCCTCGTACGCGCCGAACGTGGCGAGCCGGTGCTCGGCGAAGCGGCGGAGTGCCGCGAGGGCCTCGCGACGGGTGGCGGGAAATCTGCGCGGCGCGTCCTCGCCGACGAACCCGACGTCCCCGTCGCGCGCCCAGCGGTCGAGGTCCGCGCGCACCTCGGCGTCGATGTCGCTCTCCCGGGGCCGGTAGGGCGCGGGGACACCGAGCCCACTCGCGCCGCGCGGTGGCGGCTCCCGGTTGTCGTGGTCCAGGTTCCACCGGCCGCCGGCCGGCTCGTCGCCCTCCATCAGCAGATCGTGCGTCCGGCGGACCCAGCGGTAGAAATCCTCCTGACGGAGATGCTTCGTGCCGCGGCCGTCCGCCCATTTCCTGAACTCCTCGTGCGTCACGAGGAAACCGCGCGCCGGCAGGACACGCACGGAGGGCAGGGTGTCCACGAAGGCGCGGGCGGCGTGGGACGTGGGGTGGTGCACGGTCACCGGGCCGTCCCCCAAAGCCTCCCGCAGCCCCTCGCGGTAGGTGTCCGCCTTGACGTATCTCACCCGGTCCCCGAGTTCGGCGGCCCGGTGGCGCATCGCCGAAAGGATCAGATGGGCCTTGGCCCGGTGGAACCGTCTGCGGCGGAAGACGCTCCTGGCCTCGATCATCAGCAGCGGCGCGTCCCGGTGCGGCCCGCCGCCCGACGGATCGGTGAAGTGGGGCCCGAGCTGATCGCCGAACAGCCAGTGGGGGGTGGCGGACTCTTCATCGGTCATGCCGGGCGCTCCCTCGACGGTCCGTTCTGCCCTAAGGGTTCTCCCGCACTTCGTGGTGGATCGGTGCGCGGCGTCGGATGCGGTGCATCGCAAGGCGGAGGAGCATCCGCATACTGGATGCAGCGGGACGTTCCGACAACGCGGCGAGGTGCCGTAGCTTTCGTCGCGCACCCGCCAGGAATCGCGGGACAACCCTTAGTCTTCGTCCACCGATCAAAGCGCACGCCGGGACGGGCGGTGTCCCTCACACGCCGGGACACCGCCCGCAGACCGCAGTGCCGGTGCGCGGGCGGTCGCTCAGACGGGACGACGGGCCGGATCGGCGGGGTACAGGCGGTCGAGTGCCTCGCCGGTGGCCGCGTCCGCCGGCAGGAACGCCTCGACGGCCAGCTCCGCGACGGTCGCGTCGAGCGGCATGCCGAAGGTGGCGATGGTGCAGATCAGCGAGAGTTCGGCGCCCCGGTACCGCAACCGCAGCGGCAGGGTGAGGCCGGTGCTGTCGGCGCGGGCCGGGCGGCCCGGTTCGCCGGTCGCCGGGTAGCCCCGCAGCTCCCGCAGCAGTTCGGTCAGCCCTCGTTCCGCGGTCAGCTCGACCCGCCGTTCCAGGCGCAGCATCAACTGGTCGCGCCATTCGGGGAAGTTCAGGATGCGCGGCCGCATCCCCCCAGGGTGCAGCGCGAGCCGCAGCGCGTTGACGGGCGGGCGCAGCAGTTCGGGCGCAGCGTCCTCGGCGAAGAGCGCGAAGCCGCTGTTGCTGAGCACGATGTTCCAGTCGCGGTCCACGACGAGGGCGGGCAGCGGTTCGTGTCCGGTGACGATCTGCCGGAGCGCGTCGTGTACGGGGCGCACGACCGCCGCGTCCAACGGCGAGTCGGTGCGGACGGGGGCGTACCCGGCGGCCAGCAGAAGCTGGTTCCTCTCGGGCGGCGTCAGCTCCAGGTGCCGGCCCAGGCGAAGCACCATGTCGCGGCTGGGGCTCGACCGGCCGGTCTCCAGGAAGCTCAGGTGACGGGCGGAGATGTCGGCCCGGGTGGCCAGCGCGAGCTGGCTGTAGCCGCGCCGTTCCCGCCACCGGCGCACGAGCGCGCCCGCCGGACGGTGCGGCTGCCCTTCGTTCTGCGCCTCGGTCATCCCCTCACCCTGCATCAGAGCGGGGCGGGGAAACAACTGCGGTACGGACAGCGGGGGATGAAGGGGAGCGTCCGCGGCAGGACTGCGGGCCGTCCGGGTCCTGCCCGCGGTGCCCGGGCGGGCCGCGGGACCGACGGTCATCCCGCGTACCGTCCCGTCCGGGTGAAGCGGTGGTGCTCGCGGATCTGTCCCGTACCGTCGTGGAGCAGGAAGTCCACGCCCTCCGCTCTCTCGCCGGACCTCTCGTCGGTGCTGTCCTGGCGCCACCGGTAGCGGAGGGCGTCGTGCTGTGCGGAGGTACTTCCCGTCAGAAGCCGCGCACCACCGTCCACGAGTGCCGCGGCGATGGAGTGCGGGCCTTCGTGCACTCCGTCTCCGTCGACGAGGCGGGCGCCGGGCAGGTAGTGGCGGGCGGCGTCCGTCACCGCCAGGTAGCGCTCCACCTGCCCGTCGGGACCGTCCAGAGCTTCCGAGGGCTCGTTGAACTGGTAATCCGCGGCGATCCGGCCGTCACTGTCCAGGAGCACCACGTCGAAGCCGGCCGCGAGCACCTTGTCCTTCCGGTCCTCCGGCGTCATCACCCAGTCGAACGCCAGCGCGCCATGGTTACGCATCAATTCACCGCCGGACCGGAATCGCAGCCCCTGGCCTCCGACGAACCGGTCGTACGCCTCGGTGACGCGGGCCACCAGCTCCTCGGTGCCCCGAAAGCGCCGGGTCGGGGTGAGATGAAGGCCGTCGGGCCTCCACAGTGCCGCCACCGCGGCTCGCCGGACCGTCGCGTCGGGCTCGTTCCACAAGGCGATGTAGCGTTCCATGGTTGCGTTCGCGCTCACGTGCGATTCCCTTTCGGTCAGCCCCGGGGCAGCGGCCGACTGCTGATCCGGGAGGTCGGTGCGGATCACTCGGCGGCGGCGCTCGTACGGGGCAGAGCCTGGACCAGCAGGGCCAGGGCAGCGGCGACCGCCACCAGGAAGACGATTCCCTGGGTGAAGGCGTGCGGATAGGACGACGCCGTGCGGTTCTCACCGAGGGATCCGAAGAAGACGACGCCGATCACCGCCACGCCGATCGCGTTGCCGATCTGCAGGCCGGCGGTCAGCACGCCGGAGGCGGCCCCGGCATACTGCGGGCCGACTCGGGCCAGCACCGTGGAGGCCAGCGGGGCGACCGTCAGGCCCATGCCGGCGCCGTCGATCACCAGTCCCGGGACGAGCCACGCGGTGTTGCCGTCCATGCCGAGCCGGTCGGCGGTGAGGCCGATGACGACCAGACCGGCGAGCATGAGCAGGGCGCCGACGGCGAGCACCTGACGGCCGAGACGGGCGGCGTACTTCGAGGCGTTCATCGACGTGTGGAGGTACCCGGCGCCGATCGCGGCGAAGAGGAGGCCCGCCTGCAGGGCGGTCAGACCCCGGCCGTCCTGGAGGTACAGGGCGAGTACGAGAAAGAACGAGGCCTGGCCCGTCCAGAAGACCAGCTGACAGGCGAGACCGGCGGCGAAGGCACGGTCACCGAACGAGCCCATGTTCACCAGCGGAGATCCGCCGCGCGCGGCGACCGACCGCTCGACTCCGACGAACACGGCGAGCAGCACGGCGAACGCGCCGAAGGATACCCAGGTCCACACCGGCCAGCCCTGCTCCCTCCCTTCCACCAGCGGCAGCACGAGGGCGACCAGGGCGAGGGTGACGAGGGCGACACCCGCGAGGTCCAGCTTCGGCCGACCCTCCGCCCGGGCCTCGGGGACAACCTTCGGGGTCAGGCCGATGATGAGCGAGCAGAGTGGCACGTTGACCAGGAAGCAGGAGCGCCAGCCCCAGCCGGCGATGTCCGCCTCGATCAGCAGGCCGCCGATCAACTGGCCGAAAACGGCGGCCAGTCCCATGGCCAGACCGTAGCCGACGAACACCTTGTTCCGGGCAGCCCCGGTGAAGACGGTGCTCAGCAGTGCGAGAACCTGAGGAGCGAGCAGGGCCGCGGCCAACCCCTGGAGGACTCGGGAGAAAACGAGGAAGTCACCGGTCCGGGCGATGCCGCACAGGAGCGAGGCGACGGTGAACAGGGCCAGGCCCAGCAGGAACATCCTGCGCCGCCCGTAGAGGTCGCCGAGGCGCCCACCGGTGATCAGCCCGACGCCGTACGCGAGCCCGAACCCCGCGACCACCCATTCGACGGCGGCGGAGCTCGCTCCGATGTCGGTCCGGAGCGAGGGGATCGCAACGTTGACGATGAAGAAGTCGAGGGTGGTGACGAAGACGCCGGCCAGCACGACAGGCAGGACCAGCCGGTGCGGAGCGCCCGGACTCCCGGCCGGCAGGGCGGTCGGTGGGAGCGCCGGGGCGCCGCGGTCGGTTTCGGTGGTCATCGATCGAACTCCTGATCGCTCACGAAGAGGGTTCCCGTCGGCGTGGCGTCCGGGTGGACACGGGTGCCGAGCGGTTCGCACAGCGTGTCGGCGACTGGTACGGGCTGGCAATTACCCGACAGGTAAGGGACGTCGTCGGCACTCCGCCCGGCCGAAGGAGCGCCCGGGTGGTCAATTCCGGTGCGGTCGGACCTTTCACCAGGAGAGAGGGGACTCACGGGAGCGGCTGCGGACTGCCGCGCCGGGCGGGCGCTCTCCACACTGGGGCGTCGCCGGATTCGTGCACGGTCCGGGCATCCACCCCGGGAAGAGACACCGCACGGCGCCTCGGCCGGCGAGCGACGGCGGGTGGAACCCGGCCTCGTGCTGTCGAGCCGCCGCACGGGCCGCTACCCCATGGTCGTTCGACCCGGGCGCACTTGTTCGCCACCGTCCCCGGCAGCGCTTGCCCGCCTCGGCCCGCTCAACCGACTCCAGTCCGGGAAAAGGCAGTTCAGCAGCCGCCGGAGCGGCCGACATGCGTCTGCGACCGTACAAACATCAGGCGGCGCGTGATCATCGTATCGAGTTAATGTCAGCGGTTTTCCTTGGTCCCGGGGGCTGATCGGCCGTTAGTGTCCACAGCGTCTGGAGGGGTTTCCTTCCACATACCCCCTTTTCCTTCGCGTTGCCCGGTGACGTCCGTATGCCCGCGTCGCCGACCTGACCATGGAGAGCGTGCACCATGACTGTTGACTCGAGCCCGGACGAGCAACTGGCGCTGCCCCGGCAGTCCAGCCTGAGCACGGCGGCTGCCCGCAACCTCGCCAGCACGACCAAATCCGCCCCGCAGATGCAGGAGATCACCTCCCGCTGGCTGCTGCGCATGCTCCCCTGGGTGGAGACCCAGGGCGGTGCGTACCGGGTGAACCGTCGCCTGTCCTACACCGTCGGCGACGGGACCATCGAGTTCGTCCAGGAGGGCGCCGACGTCCGGGTGATCCCGCGTGAACTCGGTGAACTGGCTCTGCTGCGCGGCTTCGACGACGTCGAGGTGCTGACCGCGCTCGCCGGCCGGTGCGTGCAGCGCGATTTCCGCGCCGGTGAGACGCTGGTCGAGCGCGGAGCACCGGCGGACCGGATCCATCTGGTCGCCCACGGCCGCATCAACCAGACCAGTGTGGGCACTTACGGCGACGAGGTCGATCTGGACGTACTCGCCGACGGCGACCGGTTCGGCGAACACGCCCTGTTGGACGAGGACGCCCGGTGGGAGCAGACCGCCACCGCGGAGACCTCCGGCACCCTGCTCACCCTGTCGCGTTCCGACTTCGCGACCGTGCTGTCCCAGGCACCCGGACTCCGTGCGCACGTCGAGGAGTTCACGGCACTCTCGGGCCGGCAGCAGAACCATCGCGGTGAGGCGGAGATCGCGATGTCCGCCGGTCACGTCGGCGAGCACGAGCTTCCCGGCGCCTTCGTCGACTACGAGTTGAAGCCGCGCGAGTACGAACTCTCCGTCGCCCAGACCATTCTGCGGGTCCACACCAGGGTCGCCGACCTCTACAACGGCCCGATGAACCAGACCAAGGAGCAGCTCAGGCTCACCATCGAGGCGTTGCGGGAGCGCCAGGAGCACGAGCTGATCAACAACCGGGAGTTCGGGCTGCTCCACAATGCCGACTTCAAGCAGCGTCTCCAGCCGCACTCCGGCCCGCCGACCCCGGACGACCTGGACGAACTGCTCTGCCGGCGCCGAGGTTCGAAGTTCTTCCTGGCGCACCCCCGGACGATCGCGGCGATCGGGCGCGGGTTCAACGCGCGCGGGATCTATCCGGACCACGTCGACCTCGGCGGACAGCAGGTGCCGGCCTGGCGCGGGGTCCCGATCCTCCCCTGCAACAAGATCCCCGTGACGCCGGAGAAGACCAGCTCGATCCTCGTCATGCGTACCGGCGAGGCGAACCAGGGCGTCATCGGTCTGCACCAGACCGGCCTGCCGGACGAGTACGAGCCGGGCCTGTCGGTCCGCTTCATGGGCCTCGACGAGAAGGCGATCACGTCCTACCTCGTGAGCACCTACTACTCCGCCGCCATCCTCGTGCCGGACGCGGTAGGTGTGCTGGAGAACGTGCAGATCGCCCACTGGCCCAGGTAGCGGGCCTGCCCAGAAGGGGCGGCCCCGGGACGTCCCCCGAACGGCAGGGACGGCCGCGGGTCCCCCGGAGGGCTTTCGGACAGCCGCCCACCCCACCCGAGGAGCCATGGATGCCAGCGCCCGAGCTGCCTCCGCCACGGTCGAGCCTGCCAGAGGCCGCCGCCCACTTCGGGGCGCACGTGCTCGCGAGCGCCGCGGCCCGCGCCCCAGACGTCAAGGCCGCCACCGGCGGCACACCCGGCCCACTCTCCGTACCCGCCCCGCCCGCGGGGCACGTACCCGCCCCGCCCGCGGTCCCGGTGGCAGCGCCGCCGTCTCCCGCCGCCGCGGGGGAGGTGGCTCCGGTACCGGACGCCGGCCTGGAGCGCCTCCTGCGCGGCCCCAGCGGCCTGGGCACGGCGGGGCTCCGCCTGATCCTGCAAAAAGCGCCACCGGTACCGGCGGCGGCGCCACTGCCGGCACCACTGCTCTCGCCGGCGACACGGGCGGCGGGGGCCGGGGCGGTCGTGGACAGGGCGGAGGGTACGCCCGTCCCGGGGCTCTACTACCACCCGGTGGCCGAGCCCGATCCGGAGCGGGTCGAGGAGGTCAGCAGGCGTATCAAGGCCTGGGCCGTGGACGAGGTCAGCCTGTTCCCCGACGACTGGGAAAAGGAGTTCGACGGCTTCTCCGTCGGCCGCTACATGGTCGCCTGCCATCCGGACGCGCCCACCGTCGACCACCTCATGCTCGCCACCCGGCTGATGGTGGCCGAGAACGCGGTGGACGACTGCTACTGCGAGGACCACGGCGGCTCGCCCGACGGCCTCGGCGAACGTCTCCTGCTCGCGCACACCGCCTTGGACCCGCTCTACACGACCGAGGAGTACCAGCCGCGGTGGGCCGAGTCGCTCGGGGCCGACGCACCCCGGCGCGCCTACCACTCCGCCATGGAGTACTTCGTCCGGGCGGCCAGCCCCTCCCAGGCGGACCGGCTCCGGCACGACATGGCCCGGCTGCACCTGGGGTACCTCGCCGAAGCGGCCTGGGCGCAGCTGGACCGTGTGCCGGAGGTGTGGGAGTACCTGGCGATGCGCCAGTTCAACAACTTCCGTCCCTGCCCGACGATCACCGACACCGTGGGCGGCTACGAACTGCCCGCGGATCTGCACGCCCGAACCGCCATGCAGAAGGTCATCGCGCTCGCCGGGAACGCGACGACCATCGTGAACGACCTCTACTCCTACACCAAGGAACTGGACTCCCCCGGACACCACTTGAATTTGCCCGTGGTGATCGCCGAACGCGAGGGGCTCTCCGAGCGGGACGCCTATCTGAAGTCGGTCGAGGTGCACAACGACCTCATGCACGACTTCGAGGCCGAGGCCGCGGCCCTGACCGAGGCGTGCCCCTCCCCCCATGTGCAGCGCTTCCTGCGAGGCGTAGCCGCATGGGTCGACGGCAACCACTACTGGCACCGGACCAACACCTTCCGCTACCGACTGCCCGATTTCTGGTAAAGAACGGACCCACCTGTGACCCACACCGAACTCACCGCCGCCCCCGCCTCCCTGCGCATCCCCCGGCCGGCGACGACCAGCCCGGCCACGCCCTACCAGGGGGACATCGCCCGCTACTGGGACGGGGAGGCCAGGCCGGTGAACCTGCGCCTCGGCGACGTCGACGGCCTGTACCACCACCACTACGGCATCGGCGACGTGGACCACGCGGCACTCGGCGGTCCCGAGGACAGCGAGAGCGAGAAGAAGCTCGTCGCCGAACTCCACCGGCTGGAGTCGGCGCAGGCCGAGTACCTGCTGGGACACCTCGGCGACATCGGCCGGGACGACACCCTGGTGGACGCGGGCTGCGGCCGCGGTGGCTCGATGGTGATGGCGCACCAGCGCTTCGGCTGCACGGTCGAGGGTGTCACGCTCTCCGCCAAGCAGGCCGAATTCGCCAACGGCCGAGCCGCGGAGCTGGGTATCCAGGACCGCGTCCGCTCCCGCGTCTGCAACATGCTCGCCACCCCCTTCGAGACCGGGTCGGTCGCGGGCTCCTGGAACAACGAGTCGAGCATGTACGTCGACCTGGAGGACCTCTTCGCCGAGCACTCCCGCGTCCTCGAGGTCGGCGGTCGCTACGTGACCATCACCGGCTGCTGGAACCCGCGCTACGGTCAGCCCTCGAAGTGGGTCTCACAGATCAACGCGCACTTCGAGTGCAACATCCACTCGCGCCGCGAGTACCTGCGCGCCATGGCCGACAACCGCCTCGTGCCGACGGCCGTCGTCGATCTCACCCCCGACACGCTGCCCTACTGGGAGCTGCGGGCCACCTCCTCGCTGGTCACGGGGATCGAGGACGCGTTCATCAACTCGTACAAGGACGGTTCCTTCCAGTACCTGCTGATCGCGGCGGACCGCGTCTGACCGGTCCGGCCTCCGTTCCCATCGGTCGAGGGGGGCCCGCGCCCCGGAACGGGCCCCCCTCCCGTGACCACCCGACCCTGGAACCTGCCGGTGGGAGCCCCGGCCGGAGTCCGGCCCGCCCGGAAGGCGGAACGTGTCCGGGCCGAGCCGGTCGTTTCCGCACAGGGCGGTGGCGGCCGCACCACCGCCCGCCCCTTCGGCGAAGACGCCCTTCGAGCTACCACGAGGCCTGCTTCCGTGCTCGGCAGCTGTCGCACTCACCCGATCGGGACTCCCGTTTGACCAGCACCCCTCACGACACGTCGGTCAGAGTTCGTGAGTTCGAAGTCGCGGGCGGAGTTCGGCGAGAAGACCGGACCGTGGACGCGGCACTGTGCAGCCGTATTCGTCCGCGCCTCGCTCTTCGGCCTGAGAAGTCATCTCATTTGGCACGTCGGCAGGCTGTTGTTCGTGGTGGGGAGCGTTGAGCGGTGATGGTGTCCCGTGAAGTGGCGTAGCCGATCGTGGCGGGTGCCCTGCTGCTCAGGTGCGGTTTTCTTCGGCGAGCCGCACCAGGACATCCAGGTCCGGGACGTCGAGCGCCGGTATCCGCAGCCAGGCGAACGGGAATGCGTACGCGTCGCCGTCGACCTCGTACTCCATGCGGAGCATCGCACCCAGTTCCTCCTCGTCCTCGGAGAAGATGACGACGCTGTAGCGGCATGAGGTGATGGTGTGCCAGGGGATCTTCTTGCCGTCGTGGTGCAGCCCGTCCGCCGTGGCGGTCAGTGGGCCGAAAATCACCTGGCCGCCGGCCGCGAGTGTCGCCTTCGCCCTGGCGAGATGCAGTTCGGTCACGGGAGCGCCGACGCGCTGCATCAGCGGCGCGATGCTGGAGGGCGGCGAGGACGACAACCGGCCGGTGCGGAAGGCGGGCTCCGGCGTGACGACGGGCGGGTCGGCCAGCAGTGAGCCCACGACCGTGCCGTCGGTGAACTCCAGCACCAGTTCGTGCAGCCACTTCGTGATCATCGAACCGTCGGCCGCTTCGCCGTCCATGTCGTTGGCGTGCCACACGTGGGCGACCTCCGACCACTGGTAGGCGCGGCGCTCATCACCGTCGGTCAGCACCACGCCGTCATCGTGCACGGCGAGCGTCACCGCCCGCCGCCCGCCAGGTCCGTCGATATGCGCAGGCAGCGTCCCGCGCGCCGACTCGGCCGAGAACTCCGGCTCGCCCGTCACCGGCACGTCCTTCTTCGGCGGGGACTTCTTCCGCCACCGACCAGCCATGAGCTCTCCCCCGGCATCGGCATTCAACACCGGTGGTGTTCACCGGAGTTGGCCAACTTCGCCCCGGCGATCACACTATCCGGCGGACAGGATTCGGGGCCAGAGCAGCACAACAATGGCCTCAGCCCGAACGGACCAGGAAGACCGGACATCTCCCTGCATCGCGCCGTGCGTCGAACTGCCGGCTCGGGACGTCGGCACGGCAGACGTGGTTCCCTGGCCGCTGCTTCGAGGTGCTCGGTCGGCCTGGCGCCCGACGTGGTCACGAAGAAGATCGCCGCCAGCACTTCCCGGTCGCCGTGCCGACGCCGACCACCGACCTGCGGCCGCGACGGCGCGCCTCCGGCGGGCCGCGACGGCGCGCCTCCGGCACCACCCGCTGGAACAACTCCCGCCACTCGTCAGGCACCAGCCACTCAATGATCCCCACCACGGCTCACAGGCCACCGAGTCACCCAGGTGAGATGACTCCTAAGAGCCCGTGACCCGCCGAAACGGTGCGATGGTCTTCCGGATGGCCTCGGCCGCTCCCCAGCCGTCGTCGTCGTGGGCGATGACGCCCAGCAGCTCCCGGAGGTGGAAGAGGTCCATCCTCTCCCTCCAGCCCTCGTCGATCCCGGTGATCTCCTCGTACACGGCGAAGAACCGGTCCGAGGCGGGTGGGCGGGGGGAGCACCACAGCATGCTGAGGTCGACTTCCGGCCAGTTGTAGGAGACGGCGGGGTCGATGAGCACGGGTGTGCCGTCGGCGGTGGCGACGATGTTCTCCTGCCACAGATCGCCGTGAGTCAGGCACGGTGGCCGGTTCGGCACCAGTTCGGGCAGGGCTGCGCACAACCGCTCCAGGGCCTGCCGCTCGGAGGCGTCGAAAGCCGCCTCGACCAGGGGTTCCTCCAGCCAGCGCAGGATGCGCCGCTCCCCGAAGAACGTATGGCCGTCCGTGTCCCAGGTGTTGTCCTGGCGCAGCCTGCCCAGCCAGCCCGGACGGTGCCAGCCGAACCGCTCGGCGGTCGTGGTGGTGTGCAGGGCGGCGACCGTGTGGGCGAGCCGCTCCCAGAAACGTTCGTCGTCGCGGCGCGGCTGCATTTTCTCCAGCACGAGCAGGTGGGGCGAGGCGCACAGCACCTCCGGCGTGGCCACCCCGCCGGTCTCGCGAAGTTCCGTCAGGCCGACGGCCTCGACGGGGAAGACGTCCCGGTCCGGCCCGAGGAGGGTTTTCGCGAATACCTGGGAATCGTCCTCAAGCGTCACCAGTCCGGCGATGGCGACCGCTCCGCCGGTGGATCTGTCCACCTTCGTCGCCGCGTACCCCGCTCGGTGGAGACGCTCGACAAGTATCTTTTCGTGAGAATCCACGGCACAGCTCTCCTTCATTCGGCGACGTCGACGCCGTAGCCCCGGGCCAGATCCGCCAGACCGTGGTCGTATCCCTGTCCGACGGCCCGCAGCCGCCAGCCGTCGCCCCGGCGGTACATCTCGGCCAGGATCATGGTGCGTTCGGTGGTGGCGGCGTCGAGTGTGGCCCGCGCGGCCGGGGCAGCGCCGACTCCGCGTACGGCGGTGATCTCGATGGCCCCGACCTCGGAGAACGTCGCGTCACCGTCGATCGCGGCAGCGACGACGACTCGGTGGATCTCCAGGGGCAGACGCTCCAGTTCGACGGAGACGGCCTGCCCCGTCGGACCGTCCGCGGCGAGCCTCACCGTCCCGTCCGGGTGCTCAGGTGCGCCATGGAAGACGAAGTCCTCGTCCCCGGGCACCTTTTCGTCGGCATCAAGGGCGAACGCGACCACGTCGACGTCACACGCGGTGTGCTGGGCCCAGGCCGCGGCCACCGTCCAGGCCGTACCGGTCTCCGACAGGTCGATGACAGCGCCTCGGACCATGACCTCCGCACCGTCCTGCGGGTTCCCGGCCGAGCTCCGGGGAGGAGCGGCGGGCTCGGTGGCCCCTGCCGACGAGGCAGGCTCTTCGGGCTCGGCGTTCCCGGCGGGCTCCGGGGCGAGGAGCCAGTCGGCGTCGTGCACCCGCAGGCCGAGGGAGGTGACGCGGCTCCGCCGCGTGTCGGCCTCGCCGCCGGGAAGCACCACGACATCGGTCACACCGGCCGACAGGTTCACCGCCACGGAGGCACCCCGCGCGACAGCCCGAACGCGCACTTCGGCGGCCTCGCCGTGGGTGCCACCCAGAACCAGGACCCGGCGCCCGGCCAGGGGCCCCCTTTCCTTGCCCCTCGGTGTGGAGGCCGGGGTCACCGCCGAAGCGGGGACCCGCGGTTGCGGAACGCTCACGGCCGGGGCGGCGCTCGGGGCGGGCGTCGTCGTCCCGCTCACCGGGCCCCTGCCCGCGCGGGGCTGACGAGCGGCACCCTTGGCCTGACCGGGCCGTACGTCCTCCAGCAGTCGCAGGTAGGTCAACTCGTCCACGAGGAGGACGCCCTCGTCGGCGGCGCGGCGCAGTTTCCCGGACGCGGTGGCGGGGTCGTTGGTCACGAGAGCGCTGGTCTGACCGCTGACCGAGGTCATCATGTTCAGTCCGGCCTCGACCGAACGGGCGACGAGTTCCTCCCGGGACACGTGGGTGTCTCCGGTGATGCTGACCTTCATGCCCTGGACCAGTGGCATTCCGCGCTCCAGGCGGCCCGGATTCCGGTAGGCACAAGGCACCTTGGGGATGCGGGGCCTGAACTCCTCGCGCGGCGGGCAGTCCAGGAACGGCAGGGAGAGCCCGAGCCGTTCGGCGGCGCCGAGCGAACCGCGCAGGATCCCGGAGAGGACGCGTACGTCGTCCTGTGCGTCGTGCGCGCGCTCCTGACGCACCCCGTAGTGCGCGGCGAGTGTGCCCAGCTTGAGATCGGCCGTCGGGGGACCGACCAGGCGGTTGAGGGCCAGCGTGCAGAGTCGTCTGCGGACGGGGAGCACGAGACCGGCGCGGGCGAACTCGTGGGACAGGAAGTTGTAGTCGAAGTGCGCGTTGTGGGCGACGAACACGCGGCCGTCGAGGTACTCGCCCACCTTCGGCGCCACTTGGCCGAAGGTGGGCGCGCCCGCGAGACGCTCGGAGGTGAGGCCGTGGACGTGTACCGGGCCGGGGTCGCAGCCCGGATCGAGGAGGGTGTGGTACTCCCCCGTCCGCCGGCCGTGCACGTCCAGCGTGAGGACCGCCAGGGACAGCACACGGTCCTGGCCGGGCCTCAGCCCGGACGTCTCCACGTCGACCAGCGCCCACTCGTCGAAGTGGCCGGGCGTCGCGGACGGCTTCGGACTCGACGACAACAGGGCCATACGAGGCTCCCCTCCCCCGGGTGCGGCGGCAGGCGGTACCCCGTCGGCCGCGGTGATCCATCGAACTGAGGGGATTTTCGCATGTACGCACCACGGTTCCCGACAGGGCGGCGTCCGGCCCGTTCCGGGGGCGGCGAGCCGCCCTGCCCGTGCCCGACACCTGCCGCTCTCCGCCCTCCCCGTCCGCCGGACCGCCACAACAGTTGACGGACCTCACGGCTCCCCGCTATTGGTGTCGTTGACCGCGCGGGCATGTCGCGGCGGAGGGGGAACCTGTGAGTACGTGGTGGTGGGTGCCGGCGCCGCCGGTTCTGCTCGGCTGCTGGGCCGCCTGGCGGCTCGTCCGGTACCCAGGCAGGTGGGCCCACGCGTTCCACGAGGCATACGGCAAGGAGCGGAAGGCGCTGGAGCAAGCCCGCGGCTCGGTAAGGAAGTTGAGGAGCGCCGCGCGACGCGAGACGAGGCGGGCGTGGTTCGGCGTGAAGCGGGCGGAGTCCGCCCACCGGCGCAGGGTCCGCCGAGTCGAGTCCGATCTGGAGCAGTTGCGCACGCCGGTCCGTGGTGCTCAAATCGACCAGCTGGGTGCGATCTCGCTGTACGAGCACATGGTCCTCGTCGCAGAGGACGAACTTCCGCTGGCGGGCCTGCACGTCCGGTTCGAACTCGCACGCACCGAGCACGTGTCGTACGTCTACCTCACCCGGCCCGAGGGGCAGACGCACATGGAACGGTACGAGGGCGAAGAGTTCCCCGAGGAGAACGTGCGCAGGTTCAGCGTGCGGATCAGTAACGCCGCTGCCGCGGCGCACCGGACACGCGAGACGCGCGAAAAGGACATCGCCGCGCTCGAAACCGCCCTCGGCGAGGCCCGCGGGGCGACCGGTCCGGTGGAGGAGGCGCAGCAGCGGCTGGAGGAGACGCGCGCCCGCCACAGCTCCGACCCCAGGCTCCCGCGCGCTCGTGCGGCCCTCGACGACGCCCGCACGGATTGGCGGAACCTCACCGGCCGCCGCCCCTGGTGACCGCCGCCGGAGGAGCGCACCGGCCGGCCGCCGGCCCGGCTCAGCCCACCAGGTCCGGCGCGCGCAGCATCTCGGGCGGGATTCCCCAGGCGTCGACGAGGTCGACGGCGAGGGGGCGGATCCTGCGGCAGAGTTCGTTGACCTCGCGGGTGATCGCCTTGGAGCGCTGGACGGTCAGCCGGCCGTGTTCCATGAACCAGGCCCGGTCCGACTCGATGGCCGACAGCGCGGACAGGTCGCGGAGCAGGCTCAGCGCGGCCTTGTTGCCGCTCTCGGGCAGCGTACGCACCTTGTCGGTGAAGGCCTCCAGCACCAGCCGTTCGACATGGGCGCGGGCGACCCCGATCACATGGTCCTGCACCTCGGAGAAGACGACCCCGGGGTCGCGCTTCTGGTCGATGCCGCGCTTGAGCCGGCGCGCCGCACCGGCGAGCATGTGCTCCTCCCGGTAGCGGAGCATGGCGAGCTGGTACTCCGGATCGAGGAGGCCCGCTTCCTGGTCCCATTCGTCGCCACCGGGCAGCAGGTCGCGTACCCGTTCGAGGAGTTTGTGGGCCGACGTCTTCTCCAGGACCGTCTCGACGGCGAGGCCGGTCACGTGGCGGACCATGCCGAGCTGGTCCAGGTCCTCGAACTCGCTCGCGTAGTGGGTGAGCAGGCCCTTGGCCACGAGCTGGAGGAGGACGTGGTTGTCGCCCTCGAAGGTGGTGAAGACGTCGCTGTCGCTCTTCAGAGCGGCGAAGCGGTTGACGGTGAGGTACCCGGCGCCGCCGCACGCCTCGCGGCACTCCTGGATGACCCGGGTGGCGTGCCAGGTGCCGAGGGCCTTGGTACCGGCGGCGCGCGATTCGAGCCGGCGCCGCGCGTGCGGGTCGTCCCCGGCGGCGGAGAATGCCTCGTGGAGTTGTGTGCGCACGACGTCCTGCGCGAAGTGCAGGGCGTACGTACGTGCGAGGAGCGGCAGCAGCCGACGCTGGTGGAGGCCGTAGTCGAGGAGGAGTTGCTCCTCGGCCTCCGGGGCCGCCTGGAACTGCCGCCGCCGTACCGCGTACTTCGTGGCGACCGTGAGGGCTACCTTCGCGGCGTTGATGCCCGCGCCACCGACGCAGACCCGGCCCTGCACCAGCGTCCCGAGCATGGTGAAGAAGCGCCGGTCGGGGTTGTCGATCGCGCTCTCGTAGACGCCGTCGGCGGTGACGTCGGCGAAGCGGTTGAGCAGCGCCTCGCGCGGCACGCGTACCCCGTCGAACCGGATGCGGCCGTTGTCCACGCCGTTGAGACCCATCTTGCGGCCGTCGTCCTCGATCCGGACTCCGGGCACCACCTCGCCACCGGAACGGATCGGCACGAGGAACGCGTGTACGCCCTCGCGCTTCTGGCCGACTTCCAACTGGGCGAAGACGAGAGCGAGTTCGGCATGCCGGGCCGCGTTGCCGATGTAGTCCTTGCGTGCCCGGTCACCCTCGGTGGTGATGACGAACTCCTGGGCGGCGGGGTCGTACCTCGCCATGGTGCCGAGCGCCTGGACGTTGGATCCGTGCCCGCTCTCGGTCATCGCGAAGCATCCCATCAGCCGCCCGCTGACGAGGTCGGCCAGATGGGCTTCGTGGTGGCGTCGGGTGCCCAGTTGCAGGATCGCGCCTCCGAAGAGACCGAACTGCACGCCGACCTTCACCAGCACCGAGAGGTCGCCGAAGGCGAGCGTCTCGAACGCGGCGATGGAGGCTCCGATGTCGCCGCCCCCGCCGTACTCGTCGGGGAAGCCCATGCCGGTCTGGCCGGTCGCGGCCAACTCGACCACGATCTCGCGCACCCGCTCGCGGAACGCGTCGATACCGAGCTCGTCGGCCTCGTCGAGGACGGCGGCGTGGGCCACCAGGTTGGTCCGGACGAGATCGCGGATCTCGGCGTACTCGCCGTCGAGCAGCCCGGTCAGCGCCCGGACGTCGACCTCGGGCCGCACGTGACCGGTGCCGGGGGTGGTTGCATTATCGGTGGTCATGGCATCTCGCTACCCCGGCTTCGGACGATCAAGCGGTCGGCGCTCCCGGTGTCCCGGGGCGCCCCAGGACGGGCTCCGTACCGGGCGAGTCGACGCGGGCGGCACCTCACACCGGGTCAGCCGACGGCGATCAGGTCACCCGCCGCGGCCCGGACCGCCGTGTACGCCTGTTCCAGCACCTCGGGCGAGGTGGTCGCCCGGGGCACGTCGTCGGGGGTGTGGAACTGGCGGAAGTTCCCGGCGAGGGAGAGCAGCGGGACCGCGGGGCCGAGGAGCTTGTTCCAGACCGCGCCCTCACCGGGGAAAGCGGCGAGCGGGCCGAACCGTGCGGTGGCGAGATCGGCCGCGAGGCCGGGAACCGTGTCGAGACGGGGGTTGGCGGCCGCGCCCCGGGGCGTGAGCGCGAGGCGACCGTCGGGGCCGGGAGCGGCAGCCGCGAGGGCGGAGCCCAGGTGGAAGACCGCGCGGGGCCGGAGGTCGAACCCGCCTGCCAGGTAGGCGCGCACACCGTAGTTGCTCAGCTCGTGGCCGGTGTTGCCGAGGAAGAAGACCGGGTGCTCGCGCGAGAGGTCGACGGCGAGCGCCAGAGCCAGCGCGAGGCCGGTCGCGCGCTCGGCCGCGCAGGTGAACCATCCGCTGAGGGGGGTGGTGACGACGATCGGGTCGGCGACCGGCCTCCGGGTGCCGAGCCAGCCGGTCAGGCAGTACGCACGCCCCTCGACGGTCCGGGCCCGGAAGTCGACGTCGGCGCCGTACCGCTGGATCCGGTCGGCGAACCGTCCGGGGACGAGGAGCGTCGGGACGCCCGTCTTCGGGGCGTCGGGGTCGCTGTTGTAGGCCACAAGACCGTCGTACGCCGGGTAGTTGGCCGTGGTGCTGGTGGTGGGCAGGACCGCCACCGAGGCTCCGGCCGCGGCCGCGTCGGCCACCGCGGCGAGCACGGCGGGGTCGTTGCCGTCCTTGCTGGTGGTCACGGGCCGTACGAAGTCGGCGCGGCCCTTCCGCCGACCGACGCCCTCGTAATACAGCGGAACGGTGGGAACGCTGACGCCTCCGGCCCGGACCTGTGCCTTCCACGCGTAGTGCGGATAGTCGTAGTACCAGCGGGCGGTGGTCGCGCCCAGCTCCCGCAACCGTCCCTCCAGCCAACGGAGGGCGGCGGCCTCGTCGCTGCTTCCGGTGCGGTGCTGCCACCTGCTGTACCCCTCGACCAGGGAGTAGAGCGAGGCCCCCGACCCGAGGGCGCGGTGGCCGGCCCCGGCCGCCGGGTGGGAGGACTCGGCGTGCGCGGGAGCGGCGCCGAAAGCCGCGAGACCAGCCGCGGCGGCTCCGGCGGTGAGCACGGCGCGACGCGACGGGCCGCCCTGGAAGTTCGGTCGGTTCATGGGTGTTTCCGCTCCGGAGAAGGACGTGTGGTCGCGCCCCGTCCCGGACGGAGGGGCGGGGACGGGAGAAGGACTGCTCGGTACACGGGAGATCGCGCACGGACAACGCCCCGGGGCCGTTTCGCGGGGCCGCGCTGTGGCCCGACGGACCTCTCACCGCCGCACCCGGCGGAAGACGCCCACGCCTTCCGCGGGGCGCGCCCGAATCAGGTCACTGTGCCCCGCCACAACGGCCCGCACGGCACACGCACAAGGACCGGGACGGGACGAGTGACGGGAGGCGGCCGGGGTGCGCGATCAGCATGTCCGCCATTCGATCACGCGAGTGACACGCGTTCCACGGAACGGAGACACGTGAAACGTGAATGACATGCTGCCGACGCGATCGCCCTTCGGCCGGCCCGCCCGAAGGCAGCCCACCGGGCGCACCGGGTGGAGAGAAGGCGCCGGCCGATACGGGCCGGTACCGGGTCCGAGTCTCCGGGGACGGCGCGGCGGTCAGCAGAACCAGCCGTTCTGGACCCAGTAGTCGGCGTAGAAGCCGGCGCTGTCGCAGACGATGACGGCGTGGTCCGGAACCGTCGGCCCGGCCTGCGCCGATCCGGCGGCGATCAGGGCGAGGGCGGCGGCCAGGGGCAGCACCAGACCCTGCAATCGCGTCGAGGCCACGACCATCATGATGGGCCGCCGCCGCCTTCCTGTAGAGAGGCCCCGCGCCTCGGACGGGACGCGCCCGTCGTCCACGCCCCCAAACCGGGCACACCGGAACGCACAGTTCACCCGCTCTTCATGATTCCACCGGCAGGGAGCGCACCAGATGCTTCTTGGCGTGAGCATGCTCTGGCCTGCACCGCCCCCGTACCACTCCCGACTTCCCCACCGGAGGCCCCCGTGCTCGGCAGATCCGTGTTCCGCCGCAGTCGCACCGCCCTCACCTGTGCCTTTGCCCTCACCGCCCTGGCCGCCGTCGGCCTGTGGACCGGCATCGGCGGCTCGTCGCCGGCGCAGGCCGCGGCCAGTGTGCCCACCCCCGACCACGTGATCGTCGTGGTCTTCGAGAACCACGGCTACAGCCAGGTCATCGGCTCGTCGAGCGCCCCGTACATCAACTCGCTGAAGACCGGCGGTGCCAACCTCACCGCCTCCTACGCCGAGACGCACCCCAGCCAGCCCAACTACTTCGCCCTGTTCTCCGGAGCCACCCAGGGCATCACGGACGACAGCTGCTACACCCCCGGCTTCTCCAGCCAGCCCAACCTCGCGTCCGAGCTGATCGCGGCGGGCAAGAGCTGGGCGAGCTACAACGAGACGCTGCCCAGCCAGGGTTCGACCACGTGCAGCAGCGGCAACTACGCCCGCAAGCACAACCCCTGGTTCGGCTTCAGCAACGTCCCCACCTCGTCCGCCTACACCTTCCAGCAGTTCCCCACCGACTACACGAAGCTGCCGCAGGTCTCTTTCGTCGTCCCGAACCTGTGCAGCGACATGCACGACTGCTCGGTGTCCAGCGGCGACACCTGGCTGAAGAACAACCTCGGCGCCTACGCGACCTGGGCCAAAACCCACAACAGCCTGCTCGTCGTCACCTTCGACGAGGACAACCGGCTCAGCGGCAACCGCATCCCGACGGTCCTCTACGGGCAGCGGGTGACCGCGGGCGCCACCTCCGCCACCACTTACAACCACTACGACCTCCTGCGCACGCTGGAGGACATGCACGGCCTCGGGCACGCGGGGAACGCCGCGACCGCCAAGGACATCACCGGAGTCTGGACGTCCTGACATGTATGTAGCGGACAGCCGCGCCACTCCTGCGGGGTCCGCCGAACGCGCCGCCGGGCCGGGCACACGGCCGGCC
>NZ_JBHWZJ010000101.1:0-21509 GCF_042728415.1 Streptomyces sp. NPDC060198
CCGCTGCCTCGCTCGCTTGACGCGGGCATCCCCAGTGGGTTGCATACGTTCTGTGATCACGCACCGGACTCCGACCGCCTCGACTGCCAGGTTCCGCATGACCGTTCGAGCCGGAGGGTGCGCACCGTGGACCCGGTGATCGTCGTCGGCGCCGGACCCGTCGGTCTGACGCTCGCCCTCGCTCTGGCGGCGCACGGCGTTCCCTCCGTGCTCCTCGACGAGGGGCTCGGCAAGGACGAGCCGCGCCCCGCCCGCACGGTGGTGCTGCGCGAGGACACCGCGGGACTGGTCATGCGGCTCGGCTGCGCCACTCCGGACCGCGCGTCGCTGAGCTGGTCCGGCTGGCGCTCGCTCCGCCGGAACCAACTGGTACGTGAGGTGCGGCTCGATGAGGGCACGGGAAGCGGATCGCCGCCCGCGCCCGTCCATCTGCCGCAGCACGCGCTCACCCGGGGCCTGCGGGCCGCCGTGGCCGCGCACGATCTGATCAGGCTCGTGCCGCTCAGCCGGATCGACACCCTGGAGCAGGACGCGTCGGGGGTCACCGTGCATACCAAGGGCCCCGACGCGACCTGGTGGCGCGGAAGTCACCTGGTCGGATGCGACGGAGCCCGCTCCACCGTGCGCAAACTCCTGGACATCAGGTTCCCGGGCCGGACCGCCGTGGAGCGCCACGCCGTCGCCGCCCTGCGGGTGGAACTCCCCTGGCCGGGCGAGGCCGTGCTGCACCGTCAGCCGCCGTGGCGCGCCGTCGGCACCGAGGTGACGGCCCGTCCGCTGCCGGGCGGGGTCTGGCGGCTCGACTGGCTGCTTCCGCCGGGCGGTGAACTGGTCACACCCGAAGCGCTGGTCACTCGCATCCGGGAGACGCTGGCCGGCTGGTGCGGGGAGACCCCGCCGTACGAACTGCTGGACACCGGCGTCCACACGGTCCACCACCGGCTCGCCCTGCGCTGGCGGGTGAAGCGGGCGTTCCTCGCCGGGGACGCCGCCCATCTGCTGGGCGCGCTGGGCACCCAGGGCGTGGACGAGGGCCTGCGGGACGCCGAGAACCTCGCGTGGAAGGTGGCCCACGCCTGGCACCACGGGGCATCCGAACTGCTGCTCGACAGCTACCAGGCCGAGCGCCGGACCGCCGTGGCCGCCCGGCTGCGCGCCGCCGACCAGTCGCTGCCGATACTGCGCGGCGGCGGGGGCCTGCGGACCCTGGTGGCGGGCGGCGCGCGCGGGCACGACACACTGTTCTTCGACGCACATCTCGGCCACGGCCCGCTCGGCGCGCCCCCTTCGTACGCGCACTCCCCCCTCGCACCACAGCACGCCCAGGCGCACATCGCGATCGGTACGCCCCCCGGTGCGCCGGTCACCGAGGCGTGGGCGACCGCTCCGGACGGAACATCCGTACGGCTGCGGGCCCGTTTGGGGCGCGGCCGGTTCCTGGTCCTCCTGGTCGCCCCGGGCACAGGCGTCTGGGACCGGCGGCACTGGATGGGGGCGGGCGTGATGCCCCGTCTCGCGGAAGCCGTGCACGCCCTCCCGGTGGAGAGCGAACTCCTCGTCACGGAGAGCTATCCGGGGGCGGCGGCCCATACGGTGCTGCTGATCAGGCCGGACGGACATCTGGTGGCCGCGTTCGCCGGGGTGCGGCCGGCGGAGCTCTTCGCCGCGGCGGACGCGGCGCGGGGCGGTGCGCCCGGCGCTTCCCACGCGGACGAGGACTCGACCCCGCGCGCTTCCGCGCGCCCCGAGAGGGCCGCCACACTCAATTGACCCGCGTGGACCCGCGTGGTGTACTCCAGAACATGACCGACGACACCTGCGTACGCCTGTGGCGGAGGGTCCACATGGACCTCGTCCGCTACGCGGGCTGCGTGTGTCGCCCTTCCTGCTGACTCGCCTTCCCCGCCGCGCCGTGCTGCCTCCGCACCGGCGCGCGCCTTCACGCGAACTCTCAGGACGGTCATCGTGTCTGTGCTCCCCGCTTCTTCCGTGCCCGCGGCATCCCTCGTGCCGCTCGTGTCTCCCGCCCCCGACGCCGCCGACGGCGTGCCCACCCGGACCGCACCCACCGCGGCGGTGCCGTCGGCCCCGTCCGCTCCGACCGCCCAGTCCGCTCCGACCGTGGCGGAGCTGCTCGATTTCGCCCGCCGGACCGCGGCCGACGCCGAGTTGATCGCCTCCCTGCCGCTCGATCCCGAGGGCCGCACCTGGGTGCGGCTGGACGGCCCCGCGGGCAGCGAGGCCTGGCTGATCGGCTGGCCACCGGGCACCGGCACCGGCTGGCACGACCACGCGGATTCGGTCGGCGCGTTCCTCACCGCTTCCGGGGCGCTGAAGGAGCACTCGCTGGCCGCCCGGCTGCCCACCGACGGATGGAAGACGCTGGAACTGACCGAGGGCATCGACCGGAGCCGCGAGTTGACAGCAGGTCAGGGGCGCGCGTTCGGCCGCCACCACGTGCACGAGGTGCTGAACGAGTCCACCTCCGAGCACGCGGTCTCCGTGCACGCCTATTACCCGCCGCTGCCCCGCATCCGCCGCTACAGCCGTACGGGAGCGGTGCTCCGGCTGGAGCAGACCGAGGTTCCGGAGGACTGGCAGTGAGCGAGCACCCCACCACCCGCCCGGCGCTCGTCGATTCCGCCTCCGGTCCGGCCGACCCGGTCGGAATCGACGAGTTCCTCGAACGGGTAAGGCAGAACTACGAGCGGATCGGCCCGGAAAGGGCCGCCGCGGAGGCTGCGGAGGGCGCCCTGCTGGTCGACATCCGTTACGCCGCCCTGCGCGAGCGCGACGGCCTGATCCCCGGCGCGCTGGTCGTGGAACGCAACGAACTGGAGTGGCGGCTCGATCCGTGGGGCAGTCACCGCGCGGAGCAAGCGGTGAGCCACGACCTCCGGATCGTGATCGTCTGCAACGAGGGGTACGCCTCCAGTCTCGCGGTGGCCTCTCTCCACGGGCTGGGCCTGACCCGGGCCACCGACCTGGTCGGCGGCTTCCAGGCATGGCGGGCTGCGGGGCTTCCGGTGGCGGCCTCCTCTTCATGACGCCCTCGCGGTGTCACGGCCTCGCGGTGTCACGGCCTCATGGCGTGCCGGCCTCATGGTGAACGCATCCGTACGGAGCTACCGCTACGTGGGACCGCCCGGACTGCTGGCAGCGGTCCGGGCCGGCGGCGGAACGGCCGGAGGCGTACCGCCGGGCGGCGGCCCGTCCCCCGGCTCCGGCTGCCCGATCGCCTCGGCCGTCGATTTCGACCACTGGGCAGCCCGGTGTCAGGCGTCGGAGCTGCGGGAGCCGTTCACCTTCGTCGTCCGCGGCGACGGCACGCTGCGACTGGCCCCACGCCGCAGCGAACACGTGGCCTGCGCCGACGGGGAGGCCGTGCTCGGCGCGGGCGAGATCGGCTTCACCCGTCATGCGGACGCGTGGACAGTGGACGAAATCAGCAACCAGTCGACCGGCTACTGCCCCGACGTCAGCTCCTGGCCCGCCGTCGCACGGGCCCTGGACCGCGCGGGGCTCGCCCGGCCGGACGGTTTCACCCACGAGGTGGTGTTCCGCCGCTGCCCCGGCTGCCAGGAGCACAACATCGTCCGCGAAGACCACTTCGTCTGTGTCTTCTGCGGCGGCGAGCTGCCCGCGGTCTGGAACGTGGACCCGTCCGCCTGAGAGCGGCAGTCCGCTCCGGCCGCAGCGCACCTCGTCGGCTCGCACCACGTCGGCTCGCACCACGTCGGCTCGCACCACGTCGGCTCGCACCTCGTCGGCTCGCACCACGCTCGGTCCGCATCACGGTCCGCCACGGTCCGCTCCGTGCAGGCCCCCGTTCGCAGGCACGCCGTTCCCGGAGCTACCCGAACGGCCGCTCCCCGGTGGAGCGGTCCCCGCGCAGGCCGGACATTCGCCTCATGCACCACGAGGCCGATGTGTACGGAGATGGCGCGCTGATGGACATGGACTCCCTGGACTCCCCCGTCCTCACCCCGGACGAACTCGATCTCCAAGCATCCCGCCTGCACGATTCGGAGACCTGGCAGCGGATCGTGGCCGGCTGGGACCGCTCGGCCCCCGAGCCCGTACGGCTCCGGCCCACCGACGCCTCCCCCACCGACCCCACCGGGATCAGCACCACCGCAGAGCTGCCGACGCGCTCGCCCGAACACTGGCGCGGGCTGCTCTCCGTGCCCGTCGACCAACTCGTCGCGGACTCCTTGCGCGCCCTGCCCGCCGCTTCGCCCGTCGAGCGGCGCCTCCCCGGACGGCTCGGCGCGATGCTGCCGGACCGGCTTCACTCCTGGCGCCGTATCGGCCGGAGCGATGTACGCCCCTCGGTTCACCTGGCGTACGCGCGGCAGATCCTGACGGAGTGGGGCTGGCAGAACACGCCGTACCGGCTGCGCAACGCCCGCGGCGCCCGCTGCGTGTGCGGGGCGATGCTCACGGCGCACCGGCTAGGTCACGGCTCCGCCGAGACCGTTGACCGGGCCGGGGCGTGGATGATCACCGAGCTGCGCTCGCAGGGCTGGACCGATCTGATCGGCCCCTGGAACCGGGCCCCCGGCCGCACCGCCGCCGACGCTCTCGCCCTGATCGACGCCACCATCCGGCGGGCCTCGCAGGCCGGCCACTGACCATCGCCTCGCAGAGGCCGGCTTCCACCCCCGTCCGCCTGCCCACGGCGGCGGCCCTTCTACGATCGGGCGGGTGAGCGGCACCGGTCGCTCAGGGCGGATCAGAACGGCTCGTCCAGGCCCTCGGTGTCTTCCCCCTCGGCCTCCAGCGCCTGGCGCACCACGCGCAGGGCCATGCCCTCTCCGTATCCCTTGCGGGCGAGCATTCCGGCGAGACGGCGCAGGCGCTTGTCCCGTTCGAGCCCTCGCGTGGAGCGGAGCTTGCGCTCGACCAGTTCGCGGGCGGTCTCCTCTTCCCGCTCGGGGTCGAGCTGCCCGACCGCTTCGTCGATCACCGCGGAGTCGACGCCCTTGGTGCGGAGCTCACGGGCGAGCGCCCGACGGGCCAGACCTCGGCCGTGGTGCCTGGATTCCACCCAGGAGTCCGCGAACGCCGCGTCGTCGATCAGGCCCACGTCCTCGAAGCGGGACAGCACCTCCTCGGCCGCCTCGTCGGGGATCTCCCGCTTGCGCAGCGCGTCCGCAAGCTGCTTGCGCGTCCGCGGGGTCCCGGTGAGCAGGCGCAGACAGATGTTCCGCGCCTGCTCGACCGGGTCTCGCGGCTCCCCCTTCTCGGCCCTCGACGAGGAAGGGGAGCCGCTGCTCCTGGAACGGGAGCGACGGCTCGCCCCCTCGCCGAATCCCGCACCGCCGCCGAATCCCGTCCCCGGGCCCGC
The DNA here is from genome assembly GCF_042728415.1 of Streptomyces sp. NPDC060198. Taxonomy (NCBI): domain Bacteria; kingdom Bacillati; phylum Actinomycetota; class Actinomycetes; order Kitasatosporales; family Streptomycetaceae; genus Streptomyces; species Streptomyces sp. NPDC060198. The sequence goes on from NZ_JBHWZJ010000101.1 coordinate 5,351, forward strand.
CCCCCGACGGGCTCCGGAACGAGATTCCGCGGTGTCCGGCTCAGGTCCGCTCTCCGGTCCGTCCGCGAAGCCGCCCGCCTGCCACGGGTGGGGCTCCGCGCCGAATCCGGGGGTCGGCTCCGACCACTCCGTACGCCGTGTCACGGGACTAGCTCTTGGCCGCCGCGGCGGTCTTGGCGGCCTTGGCCTTGGCCGCCGCAGCCGTGGTCGCCGGCTTCGCGGCGCTGTCGGCCGCCCCGGCGGTCGCGGCGTCCGCCGTGTCCGTACCGGCTGCCGGAGCGTCGGTGCTCTCCGGGCGGACACCGATACCGAGCTTCTCCAGGATCTTCTTCTCGATCTCGTTGGCGAGATCGGGGTTGTCCTTGAGGAAGTTACGGGCGTTCTCCTTGCCCTGGCCGAGCTGGTCGCCCTCGTACGTGTACCAGGCGCCGGCCTTGCGGACGAAGCCGTGCTCCACGCCCATGTCGATCAGACCGCCCTCGCGGCTGATGCCCTGGCCGTAGAGGATGTCGAACTCGGCCTGCTTGAACGGCGGCGCGACCTTGTTCTTGACGACCTTGACGCGGGTGCGGTTGCCGACCGCGTCGGTGCCGTCCTTGAGCGTCTCGATGCGGCGGATGTCCAGACGGACCGATGCGTAGAACTTCAGCGCGCGGCCACCGGTCGTGGTCTCCGGCGAGCCGAACATCACGCCGATCTTCTCGCGGAGCTGGTTGATGAAGATCGCGGTGGTCTTGGACTGGTTCAGCGCGCTGGTGATCTTGCGGAGCGCCTGGCTCATCAGACGGGCCTGGAGACCCACGTGCGAGTCACCCATCTCGCCCTCGATCTCCGCACGGGGCACCAGGGCCGCCACGGAGTCGATGACGATCAGGTCGAGCGCACCGGAGCGGACCAGCATGTCCACGATTTCCAGCGCCTGCTCGCCGTTGTCCGGCTGGGAGAGGATCAGGTTGTCGATGTCGACGCCGAGCTTCTTGGCGTACTCGGGGTCGAGCGCGTGCTCGGCGTCGATGAACGCCACCTGGCCGCCGAGCCGCTGCGCGTTGGCCACGGCGTGCAGGGTCAGGGTCGTCTTGCCGGAGGACTCCGGACCGTACACCTCCACCACACGGCCGCGCGGCAGACCGCCGACGCCGAGGGCCACGTCGAGCGCGGTGGACCCGGTGGGGATCACCTCGATGGGCTCGTTCGGCCGCTCGCCGAGGCGCATGACCGCGCCCTTGCCGAATTGGCGCTCGATTTGTGCGAGAGCGGCGTCCAGCGCCTTCTCGCGGTCGTTACCTGCCATGGGTTCCACCCGATTTGCTTGAGTCGATCGCTTCACGTCAAAGACGCTAACCCCTGCCACTGACAATGGGCCTCGACGTCCTCCCGGCCTGTGGACAACTCCACGGCCGGGCCCGGGTCGACCCGGGCCCGGATGCCATGAGAATGGATGTTCGATTTTGGTGTCAAGCGCACCACGCCGCCCGCCCGCGTCCGGCACGGGAAGGCCCCGCACCGCGGAACGTCACCACTTCCAGGGTGCGCACCGGGACCTTCCGGGCGCCTGAGGACCGTGACCGAAGTCATGGAGCGGCGTCGCGGGAACACCCGCCCCCGCGACGCCGCCCACCGGACCCGCCCCGCACGCGAAGTCCGCCCCTACTCCCCCACGCGGCGCGCCAAGCCGTCGAGGATGAGGGCGAGCCCGGCCTCGAAGGCCGACTCGTGACCGATCCCTGGCACACCGGCCGGGAGCTCCCCGGCCGCGCCGGGAGCACCGTCCGCCTGTTCCTCCAGGACGCTGCCGACCGTGAAACGGCTCGCGGCCAGCATCGCCGTCTGCGCGTCCCGCTCCGGGACGCCGGAAGCCGTGAGGAAGTCCATCTTGCGGCGAATCCGGTCGAGGTCTCCCACCGGAGTGCTGCCGGCGTGCAGCCGCGCACCGTCGCGGCGTGCCAGCAGGGCACACCGGAAGCTGCGGGTGTTGGCCAGGAACCAGTCCTGCCAGTCGTCGCCGCCCACCGGGAGCGGAGCCGTCGCATGGGGCGCCATGGCGGCCGACGCCATGGCGTCGAGGAGCTCCCGCTTGGTGCGGAAGTGCCAGTAGAGCGAGGGCTGCTCGACACCCAGTCGCTTCGCCAGCCGCCGGGTGCTGACGGCGTCCAGTCCGACTTCGTCGAGCAGACCGAGCGCCTCGGCGACGACGGTCTCGCGGTTCATCTTCGTCACGTTGACAATCTATCGCCGATAGATGAATCTGGCGAAGAACCATTCACCGATAGATTTTGAGGTAGGGCCATGACCGTGGCGGCCATGAAGCAGGGATCGGGAGCGCGGCCCCTACGGGTCCTCGTCGCCGGTGGGGGGATCGCGGGGCAGGCGCTGGCCTACTGGCTCGCCCGGGGCGGCCACCGGGTGACCGTCGCGGAACGCTTCCCTGCCCTGCGGGCCACCGGAGCCCAGGTGGACCTCCGCGGCCAGGGAATCGAGGCGATCGAGCGCATGGGGCTCCTCGACGCGGTCCGCGCCGAGCTCGTGGACGAGCCGGGAGTCGCCTTCGTGGACTCCCGGGGGAGGGCGAGGGCGACGATCATGGCCAACACCTCCGGCCGGGGCCGGCAGACCCTGACGTCCGAGTACGAGATCATGCGCGGCGACCTGGTGCGGATCCTCGCCGACGCGACGAAGGACGACGTGCGTCAGGTGTACGGCCTGAGCGTGGACGGCTTCGAGCAGGACGAGCACGGAGTCGTCGCGCGCTTCTCCGACGGATCGACCGGGGAGTTCGACCTCCTGATCGGCGCGGACGGGCAGGGTTCGCGCATCCGGCGGGCGATCCTCCCGGAGGGCTCCGACCCGTACTGGCGGGTCGGCATCCACATGGCCTACTGGTTCGTCCCCCGCATCGCCTCCGACAGCAACGTCCGGGACACCTACATGGTCCCGGGCGGCCGCCAGATCATGCGCCGCAGCCACAACCGGACCGAGACGCAGGTGTACTTCGTGCTGCGGGAGGAGTCCGAGGAGGCCTCGGCGGTCCACCGGGAGCCCGTCGAGCGCCGGCGGGAGTTCTGGGCCGGCAGGTTCCGCGACGCCGGCTGGCAGACGGAGCGCTTCGTCGCGGGCATGGAGGAGAGCCCCTTCTTCTACTCCCAGGAGATCCTCCAGGTACGCACCGGCACCTGGTCCGAAGGCCGCGTGGTACTGGCCGGCGACGCCGCGCACTGCGCCTCCCCCTACAGCGGCATGGGCGTCTCGGGCGGTCTGGTCGGCGCCTACGTGCTGGCGGGTGAGATCAACCGGCACCCGGACGACCTGCCGACCGCGCTGGCGAACTACGACACCGCGCTGCGGCCCTTCGTCGACGAGATCCAGGCCGAGGTGAACCCGCGTGTCCTGCGCATGGGCCTGCCGACGACCCAGCGGGCGATCGACGCCTTCCGGTCCGCCACCGCGCTGGCCTGCAAGCTGCGCGTCCCCGATCTGGTCGCCCGCTGGTCGAAGGAGGACCGCGGCGGCGGCTGGCGGCTGCCGGAGCACCCGGTACCGCAGGGCGCCGCCGCAGAGGCGGGCGCACGGGAAATCGACGGCCGATAGACGCCGTCCCGCCTCGCGATCAGTCCTCGACGCGGATCAGGTAGGGGCTCATGCCGTCATCGGCGCAACCGGCCCGGAAGCCCGCGGATCCGAGGATCCGAGGATCGCGACCAACGTCGCGTACATCTGCTGGGTCACTGCACCGAAGTGCCGAAGTGCCGGCGAGGAGAACTCCCTCGTCCGCGCGATCCCGAGCACATCGGGGGCGAGCGACGGATCGGTCGGCCACTCGACGAAGACCCCTCCCCGAGAGTCGTCCCCGGGGTCCACGAACACCAGCGTGCCCTGCTCGACCGCGGGTGCCCGGTTCACGTCCCGATGCACGGGAAACCCGGCCGCCACCAGGGCTTCGGTCACCCTGTCGGCCAGATCGTTCCGCTCGGCGAACTCCGCCTCGCTCGCCCGGTCGATGCCCGTGTCAGCCGCCTCCGCCGACATTTCCCGGTCACGGTCTCCCGCACATGTCCCCGGCTACCGCCGGCCCGGACCCCCGTGCCCCGTACCGCCGCCCTCGCCGGAGCCGTCCGCACCGCCCGAGTCGCGCGGTTCGTCCCCGTGCGGGCCGTGCCCCCGCGTCAGGCGGCGTACCCGGGACCAGACGGGTTCCGCGCGCTGGCGGCTGCTGCCGCCGCCCACCCGGGGATCGTCGGTCACCGCGTACCGCTTCACGTACGCGCCGAGGAACGCCTGGAGCGTGGCCACCGCCGGGATCGCGATCAGCGCGCCGACCGCGCCGAGCAGGGCCGTACCGGCGATCACCGATCCGAAGGCCACCGCGGGGTGGATGTCGACGGTCTTCGACGTCAGCTTGGGCTGCAGCACGTAGTTCTCGAACTGCTGGTAGATCACGACGAAGCCGAGCACCCACAGCGCGTACCAGGGGTCGACGGTGAAGGCGATCAGCATCGGCAGGGCGCCCGCGAGGTACGTGCCGATGGTCGGGATGAACTGGGAGACCAGGCCGACCCAGACGGCCAGCGCCGGTGCGTAGGGCACCCCGAGCACGACGAGCAGGATGTAGTGCGCGATGCCGGAGATGAGCGCCATCAGACCGCGCGAGTAGAGGTACCCGCCGGTCTTGTCGACCGCGATCTCCCAAGCCCGCAGCACCTCGGCCTGGCGCGAGGGCGGCAGTACGGAGCAGAGCGCGCGGCGCAGCCGGGGCCCGTCGGCGGCGAAGTAGAAGGAGAACAGGAAGATCGTCAGCAGCCGGAACAGGCCCCCGAGCACGGTGGTGGAGACGTCGAGCACCCCGGTGGCGCTGTTCTGCACGTACTTCTGGAGCCAGTCAGAGTGCAGCAGGCTGTCCTGGACGTCGACCCGGGAGAGTTCCGTGTGGAACGTCTGGTTGACCCACTTGATCACCGAATCGAGGTACTTCGGGAACTCGTCGAACATGTCCACGATCTGCCCGGCGAGCATCGAGCCCAGCAGGACGATGAACCCGATGCTCAGGATGAACACGACGGTGAAGACGAGGAAGGTCGCCAGGCCCCGCCGCATGCCCCGTGCGGCCATGCGGCCGACCGCGGGCTCTATGGCCAGCGCGAGGAAGAAGGCGATGAGGATGTTGACCAGCAGGCCGATGAGCTGGTCGAACGCCCAGCTGCCGAGGCGGAAGCAGGCGTAGAGCGCCAGCGCCATGACCACGGCCCGCGGCAGCCACTGGGGCATGCGCGCGGGTCCGCCGTCCACCGGGGACTCCGGCGGTACGGCCGGGGGAACGGGAGGCACGGCGGATTGCCGCGGGTTCTGCACGGTCTCGTCTGTCGGGGCCACGCCCACCAGTCTCGCCTACGGGTGGGACACCGCTGTCCCCGGGCGTCCCCGACGCTCCCCACCGAAGAGGCGCGACCGGCCGGAACCGCCGGAGAGGCCGAGGCCCGGTGACTCGGCGCCGCTCGGCGGAGATGCTCAGCGCCGCTCGGGGGGATGCTCAGCGCCGCTCGGCGGAGATGCTCAGCGCCGCTCGGCGGGGATGCTCATCGCCGTGCAGACGGCACGCCAGACGTCCTTCGTCTCCCACCCCGCGTCGAGCGCCTGATGGACCGTGAGACCGCCCAGCTCGGCCATGACATGGTCACGCGCGAAGGAGTCGGCGTATCCGGCGCCGAAGTGCTCGGCCATCCGCTCCCAGAAAATCGTCAACCGCATGACCCCAGTATCCCGCTCCTGAGGGTGCGCTCCCGACACCGGAGGCCTCTCCCGGCGCTGTCCGCTCTACGGTCGGTCCATGCCCGGAACCGCAGCACGTCCCCTCGCCCGCGCCGAGCAGTTCATCTGGCTCACGGCCCGAGTACTCGAACAACGGAGGTTCGCCCACGACTTTCTCGGCGCGGACGCGGACGCGGTCGAGACCGCGCTGGCCGCCTATCTCAACGAGGACGGCGGTTACGGCCACGCCCTCGAACCCGATCTGCGCGGCCCGGTGAGCCAGCCCCTGCACACCGCGCACGCGCTGAGCGTCCTGGACTCCGTCGGCCGCTGTCACGGGCCCCGGGTGGACCGGATCTGCCGCTATCTGACAGCGGTCTCCACCAGGGAGGGGGCGCTGCCCGCGCTCCACCCCTCCCAGCGCGGATATCCCGCCGCGCCCTTCATCCCGATCGTCGACGATCCGCCCGCCGCGCTGCTGGCCACCGGGCCGGTCGTCGGCCTGCTGCACCGCAACCGGGTCTGGCACGCGTGGCTGTTCCGCGCGACGGACTTCTGCTGGTCGGCCGTGGAGTCGCTGACCGTCTCGCATCCGTACGAGATCGAAGCGGCGATCGCGTTCCTGGACGACGCTCCGGACCGTGAGCGGGCGCGCGCCGCGGCCCGGCGGCTGGGCCTGCTGGTGCGCGAGCAGCGCCTCGCGGTGCTGGACCCCCGGCGGCGCGAGGAGTACCCCCTGGCGCCCGGATACGCGCCGGGTGAGTACCACTTCCCGTACGACTACGCCCGTACGCCCGCCTCGCTGGCGTACGGATGGTTCACCGAGGAGGAGCTGTCCCTCTCCCTGGACCACCTCGCGGCCGAGCAGCGGGAGGACGGCGGCTGGCCTCTCACCTGGCGCCGGTGGGCGCCCGGTACGGCTCTGGAGGGGCGCCCGCTCGTCACCCTGCGAGCCCTCCAGATCCTGCGGGCACACGGCCGTGACCTGGGGTGACCGGGTCACGGCCGGGACCCGGGTGACCGGGTCACGTCTCGGAGGACCGCCCGGGGCGGCCAACTACCCGAGGGCCCGCACCCCGGCGGTGACGACGACCGCGGCGGCCACGACGACCAGGAACGGGGCGCGCAGCACCAGGGCGAGCGCCGCCGCCGTGAGCCCGGCCGCGCGGGCGTCGATGAGGAGACGGACGCCGTCGCCGAACGTCTGTTGCGCGGTGAGCGCGGCGAGCAGCGCCACCGGGAGCAGGGCGGCCAGCCGCTGGACGAGCGGCCGTTCCAGGACCTCGGCGGGCACCAGGAGCCCGAGGAGTTTGGCGAGGTAGCAGCCGGCCGCGGTGAGCGCGACGGCGATCCAGACGTTCATCGGTCCGCTCCCGGAGTGGTGGCGGCGTCCGCGTCCGTGGGGCCTCGCCCCGCGCGCCCCTTGAGGAAGAGCACGAGGGGGGCGGAGAGCCCGGCGAGCAGGACCGGGACCCCGGCGGGCAGGACGGGCAGCAGGCCGAGGGCGAGGACGACGGCGAGCGCCGCCGTGACGCGTTCCGTGGTGCTGGTGAGCATGGGCGCGAGCAGTGCCAGGAACACGGCCGGTCCGGCGGCGTCCAGCCCCCAGGCGTCCGTGTCGCCGAGCCTCTCCGCGCCGAGCGCCCCCGCGAGCGTGGTGAGGTTCCAGAGCACGTAGAGCGAGACACCGGTGACCGTGAATCCCAGCCGGGCGGCCCGGCGGTCGGGCTGGGCCAGGGTGACCGCGGTGGTCTCGTCGATCACCCAGTGCGCGGCGAGCGGGCGCAGGGCGCGGGGCAGGGCGAGCAGCTGGGAGAGGCGGAGTCCGTAGAACGCGTTGCGGACACCGAGGAAGAAGGCCCCGGCCGCCGCCGTGTACGGGTTGCCGCCCGCAGCGAGGGCCCCGACCAGGGCGAACTGCGAGGCGCCGGTGAACACCAGGAGGCTGAGCGCGCAGGTCTGGAGCAGGGTGAGTCCGGAGCCGGCGGAGGTGACGCCGAAGGCGAATCCGGAGAGCCCGACAGCCACGCCGACGCCGAGCGCGTCCCGGACGACGGCCGCGTCGGTCGTCCTCGCGCCGGGGCTGTCGGGTGTGCCCGAGGGGGCCGTTCCGCCGGCCGGGCCTGCGGTGGGGAGGGGTGTCGTCTGTTCTGCCACGTCCGCGAATCTAGAGGCGGGGCGGGGTCCCGGTCTTGTACGTTCTTGCGCGTTCGCGCTGGTAGGCGCCGGGCGGCACACCCACGATCCGGGTGAAGTGCCGGTTCAGATGGGGCTGGTCGGTGAAGCCCACCGCGTTGGCCGCCTCGGCGGGGGCCACCCCCGCGTCGAGCAGCTCGCGCGCCCGCCGCACCCGGACGTTGGTGAGCCAGGCGTGCGGGGGCATTCCGTACCGCTTCTTGAAGGCGCGCAGCAGCGCGAAGGGGGTGGCCCCGATTTCCGCCGCGAGCGCCTCCAGCGTGGGCGGCGCGGTGAGGCGGTCCTCCAGAACGGCCCGGGCCAGGCCCGCCGCGCGGGCACCGGCGTCGAGCGTGGGGGCGGGCGGCAGCAGGCCCCCGTGGCGGCCGAGCAGACGGGCGAGCACGACCCGCAGCAGGGTGTCCGCCGCGAGGGCGTTGCCCTGTTCGGCGGCCCGGTGCACCTCGTGTATCAGCCGGCCCGCCTCGGGGTCGGCCGTGCAGGGGGTGTCGAAGCCGACCGTGCCCCGCAGGTTCGTGACCTCGGCAGCCACGGAGGCCACGGCCCGGGCGGACGGGTAGAGGGTGGCGTACGCCCAGCCCTCCGGGACCCCGGCACGGGCGGTGTGCGGCACCTCGGGGTTGATCATCACCACGGTGCCGGGCCCGGCGTGCAGGGTGCCGCCGGGCAGTCCGACGGCCTCCATGCCCCGGTCGACCGCCCCGAGGACGTACCCCTCGTGGCTGTGGCGGGGGAAGGTGTGGCGGACGTAGTGGGCCCTGAGCAAGTCGAGGCCGGGCAGGGCGGCGTACTGCCAGTGCCGCGCCCACTCCCTCGTCGCTCCTGCACCCTCCGAGCCTGCCGCCATGCCGGCATTCTCGCAGGTCCGCCGTGTTCACCGGCCGATGTCAGTGGCCGGGTGCACGATGGTGGGCATGGTCGGCTCTGCCCTTGATTCGTTCTCGCCCGCGACCCGCAGCTGGTTCACGGGTGCCTTCCACGCGCCCACGGCCGCGCAGGAGGGCGCCTGGTCCGCGATCGCGGAGGGATCGGACGTGCTGGTGGTCGCGCCGACCGGCTCCGGCAAGACCCTGGCGGCCTTCCTGGCCTCCCTCGACCAGCTCGCCTCCGTACCGCCTCCCGCCGAAGCGAAGAAGCGCTGCCGGGTGCTGTACATCTCCCCGCTGAAGGCCCTCGCCGTCGACGTGGAGCGCAACCTCCGCTCACCGCTGACCGGCATCCGTCAGGAATCCGTGCGGCTGGGGCTGCCGGAGCCGGACGTCCGGGTGGGCATCCGGTCCGGTGACACGCCTCCGGCCGAGCGTCGGAGCATGGTGACGAAGCCGCCGGACATCCTGATCACGACCCCCGAGTCGCTCTTCCTGATGCTGACGTCCTCGGCGCGGGACGCCCTCGCCGGGGTGGAGACGGTGATCCTGGACGAGGTGCACGCCGTCGCCGGCACGAAACGCGGCGCCCACCTCGCGCTGAGTCTGGAGCGGCTCGACGAGCTGCTGCCGCGCCCCGCCCGCCGGATCGGGCTGTCGGCCACGGTCCGGCCGGTCGACGAAGTGGCGCGGTTCCTGTCGCCGCAACGCCGGGTCGAGATCGTGCAGCCCGCCTCGGCCAAGGAGTTCGACCTCTCCGTCGTCGTCCCCGTGGAGGACCTGGGCGAGCTGGGCGGCTCACCGGCCCCCGACGGCGGGGACGCCCAGAGCGACAAGCCGTCGATCTGGCCGCAGGTGGAGGAGCGGATCGCCGATCTCGTCCAGGCGCACCGCTCGACCATCGTCTTCGCCAACTCCCGCCGCCTCGCCGAGCGGCTCTGCAACCGCCTCAACGAGATCGCGTACGAACGCGCGACCGGCGAGACCATGCCGGAGGCCCACTCCCCCGCCGAGCTCATGGCCCAGTCGGGCGGGGCGAAGGGCGCTCCGGCGCTGCTGGCCCGCGCCCACCACGGCTCGGTCTCCAAGGAGCAGCGGGCCCAGGTGGAGGAGGACCTGAAGGCGGGCCGGCTGCCCGCCGTCGTCGCCACCTCCAGCCTGGAGCTCGGTATCGACATGGGCGCCGTGGACCTGGTGATCCAGGTCGAGTCCCCGCCCTCGGTGGCCTCCGGCCTCCAGCGGGTGGGCCGGGCGGGCCATCAGGTGGGGGCCGTGTCGACGGGCGTGGTCTTCCCGAAGTACCGGGGCGACCTCGTGCAGGCGGCCGTGGTCACCGAGCGGATGCGCGAGGGGGCCATCGAGGCGCTGCGCGTCCCGTCGAACCCGCTGGACGTGCTGGCGCAGCAGCTGGTGGCCATCGTGGCGCTGGACGTCCGGCAGGCGGACGACCTGCTGGCCCTGGTCCGCCGCGCCGCACCGTTCGCCTCGCTGCCCGAGTCGGCGTTCACGGCCGTGCTCGACATGCTGGCGGGCCGTTACCCCTCGGACGCCTTCGCCGAGCTGCGCCCGCGCGTGGTCTGGGACCGGGTCGCGGGCACGGTGACCGGGCGCCCGGGCGCGCAGCGGCTCGCCGTCACCTCCGGCGGCACGATCCCGGACCGGGGCCTGTTCGGCGTCTTCCTCGCCGGGTCGGACCCCAAGAAGGGCGGCGGCCGGGTCGGCGAGCTGGACGAGGAGATGGTGTACGAGTCCCGGGTCGGGGACGTCTTCACACTCGGCACCACGTCCTGGCGGATCGAGGACATCACCAGGGACCGGGTGCTGGTCTCGCCCGCCCCGGGGGTGCCGGGACGGCTGCCGTTCTGGAAGGGCGACCAGCTGGGGCGCCCGCTGGAGCTGGGCCGCGCGCTGGGCGCGTTCCTCCGGGAGCTGGGCGGGCTGTCCGAGGAGGACGCCCGGCTCCGGCTGCTCACCGCGGGTCTGGACGCCTGGGCGGCCGGCAACATCCTCTCCTACCTCGACGAACAGCGGCGGGCTTGCGGCCATGTCCCGGACGACCGGACGATCCTCGTCGAACGCTTCCGGGACGAGCTCGGCGACTGGCGGGTCGTGGTGCACTCCCCGTTCGGCGCGCAGGTGCACGCCCCGTGGGCGCTCGCCCTCTCCGCCCGCCTGGCCGAGCGGTACGGCATGGACGCGCAGGTCATGCACGCCGACGACGGCATCGTGCTGCGGCTGCCGGACGCGGACCTGATGAGCCTCGACCTGCTCGACTTCGACGCGCCCGGAAATTCCGGCGACTCCAGCGACGGAAGCGGCGCGGCCACCGACCGGGGACTCATGCTCCCGGACGCCGCCTACGACAGCGGGCAGGCGCCGGTGGGCGCCGCAGACGTGGTCTTCGACAAGGGCGAGGTCCAGGGCATCGTCACCGATCAGGTGGGCGGCTCCGCCCTGTTCGCCTCGCGCTTTCGGGAGTGCGCGGCGCGGGCGCTGTTGCTGCCCCGGCGCAGCCCCGGCAAGCGCACCCCGCTGTGGCAGCAGCGTCAGCGCGCCGCCCAGCTGCTCCAGGTGGCCTCCGAGTTCGGGTCGTTCCCGATCGTCCTGGAAGCGGTCCGCGAATGCCTCCAGGACGTCTTCGACGTACCCGGGCTCACCGAGCTCATGGGAGACCTCGAAGCACGCCGCATCCGGCTCGTGGAGGTCACCACCACCGAGCCCTCCCCCTTCGCGCGCTCCCTGCTCTTCGGTTACGTCGCGCAGTTCCTCTACGAGGGCGACTCCCCGCTCGCCGAGCGGCGCGCGGCCGCGCTCTCGCTCGACTCGCACCTGCTGGCGGAGCTGCTCGGTCAGGCGGAGCTGCGCGAGCTGCTCGACGCCGACGTGCTGACCGAGCTGGAACGGGAGCTCCAGTGGTTGACCGAGGAGCGGCGGATCAAGGACGTCGAGGGCGTCGCGGACCTGCTGCGGGTCCTCGGCCCGCTCACCCCGGCGGAGCTGGCGGAGCGCGGCGCGGAGCCGTCCTGGGCCCCCGAGCTGGAGGCGGCCCGCCGGGCCCTGCGCGTCCGGATCGCGGGCGCCGACCACTGGGCCGCCGTCGAAGACGCGGGGCGGCTGCGCGACGCGCTGGGCACCGCCCTGCCGGTCGGTGTGCCCGAGGCGTTCACCGAGCCGGTGAAGGACCCGCTGGGCGACCTCCTCGCCCGGTACGCCCGCACGCACGGCCCGTTCACCTCGGCGCGGGCGGCCGAGCGCTTCGGGCTCGGCCCGGCGGTGACGGAGGGCGCCCTGCAGCGGCTGTCCGCCTCGGGGCGGGTCGTGCTGGGCGAGTTCCATCCGGCGGGCATCGGACAGGAGTGGTGCGACGCCACCGTGCTGCGCCGGCTGCGGCGCCGCTCCCTCGCGGCGCTCCGCCACGAGCTGGAGCCCGTGCCGCCCGCCGCGCTGGCGACCTTCCTGCCCCAGTGGCAGCACCTGGACGGCCACGGGCTGCGGGGCATCGACGGGCTGGCCCGGGCCGTCGAGCAGTTGCAGGGCGCACCGGTGCCCGCCTCCGCGCTGGAGCGGCTGATCCTGCCGAGCCGGGTCGCCGGGTACACCCCGGCCCTGCTGGACGAGCTGACCACGACCGGCGAGGTCGTCTGGGCCGGGGCCGGCGCCCTCCCCGGCAAGGACGGCTGGCTCGCCCTCTATCCGGCGGACAACGCCCCGCTGCTGCTGCCGCCTCCCCATCCGCTGGAGCTGACCGCGCTGCACGAGTCGGTGCTGACCGCGCTCCGGGGCGGGTACGGCCTCTTCTTCCGCCAGATCGCCGATCAGGTCCGGGCCACCACGCACCCGACCGCCTCGGAGACGCAGCTGGCGGACGCGCTCTGGGACCTCGCCTGGTCGGGGCGGCTCACCAACGACACGCTGGCGCCGCTGCGCTCGCTCCTCGGTTCGGGGCGTACGGCCGGGGCGACGGCGCACCGGGCCCGGCGTTCGGTGCCGCGCGGCAGGTACGGCTCGCTTACCGCCTCCGCCCGCCCGGCCTCCCGGACGGGCCCGCCCACCGTCTCCGGCCGGTGGGCGCTGCTGCCCCAGAGTGAACCCGAACCCACCCACCGCGCCCACGCGCTGGCCCGCACCCTGCTGGACCGGCACGGCGTGGTCACCCGGGGCGCGGTGCAGGCGGAGGGGGTGGAGGGCGGCTTCTCGGCGACGTACCGCATCCTCGCCGCCTTCGAGGACAACGGGCAGGCGAGGCGTGGTTATGTCGTCGAGGGGCTCGGAGCCGCGCAGTTCGCGATGGACGGTGCGGTGGACCGGCTGCGTGCGGCGTCGACCGCCCGGGACCGCCGGGACCCCGGCGGTGTGCCGCGCGCCGTGGTGCTGGCGGCGGCCGACCCGGCCAACGCCTACGGCGCGGCGCTGCCCTGGCCCGAGTCCCCGGACGGCGCCGGTCACAAGCCTGGCCGCAAGGCGGGCGCCCTGGTGGTCCTGGTCGACGGGGAGCTGACGCTGTACATGGAGCGCGGCGGCAAGTCACTGCTGGCCTGGCCCTCCGACCCCGAAGCCCCCGCGCTCCGCGCCGCGGCCGAGGCGCTCGCGGCGGCGGCGAAGGCCGGCTCACTCGGCACGGTCACCGTGGAGCGCACCAACGGCGCGTCCTCACTGACCTCGCCGGTGGGCCGCGTGCTGGAGACGGCGGGCTTCCTGGCCACCCCGAAGGGAATGCGACTGCGCGCCTGACCCGGTGGCCCACGCCCGCGAGCCCCGCGCACCGACACGCCCCGCGGCCCCACGCCCGCGAGCCCCGCGCACCGCCACGCCCCGCGGCCCCGCGAGCCCCGCGCACCGCCACGCCCCGCGGCCCCGCGAGCCCCGCGCACCGCCACGCCCCGCGGCCCCGCGCCCGCGCCCGTGCGCGACGCTGTCGCATGATGGAGACATGCCCGAAGGAGACACCGTCGCGCGCACGGCGAAGCATCTGCACGCCGCTCTCGCCGGAAGGGTGCTCACCCACGCCGATCTACGGGTGCCCCGCTTCGCCACCGCCGATCTGACCGGTCGTACCGTCCTCGACGTGACCCCGAGGGGCAAGCACCTCCTCACCCGGCTGGAGGGCGGCCTCACGCTCCACAGCCATCTGCGGATGGACGGCGCCTGGCGGATCTTCGCCCCCGGGGAGCGGTGGCGCGGCGGTCCGGCGTACGAGATCCGGGCCGTTCTCGGCAACACCGACCACACCGCGGTGGGCTACCGCCTCCCGGTACTGGAGCTCCTGCGTACCCCGGACGAGGAGAAGGTGGTCGGCCACCTGGGCCCCGACCTGCTCGGTCCCGACTGGAACGCCGACAGGGCTCTGACGAACCTGCTGGCCGACCCGGGCCGTCCTCTCGGCGAGGCACTGCTCGATCAGCGCAATCTGGCCGGGATCGGCAACGTCTACAAATGCGAGCTCTGCTTCCTCGCCCGCGTCACCCCCTGGCTCCCGGTGGGCGAACTGCCGACGGCCCTCCTCCCCCGGCTCGTGGGCGCCGCCGCGCGGCTGCTGGACGCGAACCGCGACCGCTCCACCCGCACCACCACCGGCCGGACCGCGGCCCTCAGCCGCACCCGTGAACCGGTGTACGTCTACGGACGCGCGGGTCGCCCCTGTCTGCGCTGCCGCACCCCCGTCCGCAAGGCGACCCAGGCCGACCGCCCCACGTACTGGTGCCCCCACTGCCAGTCGGGCCCCACCCCACGCTGACCCCCGGTCCCTGTCCGCCCCGGTCGGCGAGCGGCTCTCACCGGTCGGGCCGTCTCCGTAGGATTCGTCGGAGCCGTCGGAGCCGTCGGAGCCGTCGGAGCCGCCAAAGCCACGTGCCCGGCCGTCCCCCGCTCCGTACGCCCCGCCTCCACCAGCAGCGCGCGTACCGGAGGAACGGCCGGCCGGTCGTGGACTCGTCGTACGGGGACGTCCGGCCACTCGTCCCGGCCGCCGTCACGTGGACCGGCAGCAGGCTCAGCCCCCAGCCGCCCGCCACCACCGCGCCTTCCAGCGTCCCCGCCCGTCCCGGTACGAGGACGAGCCGCAGCACGGCCCACCACCACAGGCCGCCGCATATCAGGAGCCCGCCGCACATCAGGACCGGCCGCACCCGTCTCGGTATCACTGCGGCCTCCTCCGGCCGATGCCCGGCCCGCCGGATCGCGGTGCGGGCGGGCCCGCCTGCCTTGTCCGGCAGTCTGCCCCGGGACGGGCCGCACTGCATCCAGAGACGGGCCCGGTCCCCGTCACGCCCGTACGGGCGGTGCCGGGGGCGAGTCTGCGAGCGGGGGGACGCTTCCGCGGCGGACGCGTGCGTCCTCGCAGGGGCCGGGGCACTCCGGGCCGGCCTCCGCCGGACAGTCCGCATCCCATCGGTACGGCGCTTTCGTTGTCCTTCGGCATGCGCCGGGCCACCATGGCGGGATGCCACCTCCGCCTCTGCTCGAACGCGTGTCTGCCTTCCGTGCCGCCTTCGCCCGTCGCCAGGCTGCCGAGACCGTCGAACTGCCGGGCGCCTTCGCCGTCCGCGACCCGGAGTTCCCGCTTTCCCAGGAGCACAACCAACTGATCGTCGACGTGCCGGACGCCGATCCTGCGGCACTGTCCGGGTCCGTGGCCCAATGTCTCGGGCCGCGCGAGCATTACCGGATCACGGTGCTGGACGGGCGCCTCGGCGAACACGCCACACCGGCGCTGGCGGCAGCCGGGTTCAGCCGGGACTCCACCGTGGTGCTGGCACGGGGAACGGCCGGCCGCACACTGCCCGGCACAGCGGCCCGCCCGGCCGCACTGAACGACATACGGGCCGCGGTGTTGCGGCAGCAGTCGAGCTGGTTCCAGGACGAAGAGCTTGCCCGGCAGCTCACCGATCGCCGCGCCGCCCGGCTGCGCGGTGCCGAGGAGGTACTTTTCCTGGCCGCCAGAACGCCGGAGGGGCACGTCGCCGCCTGGACCGACCTGTATCTCGACCGGGCCGCCGGGCTGGCCCAACTGGAGGACCTGGTGACCGCCGAGCCGTACCGCGGCCAGGGCCACGGCGACACCCTTCTCGCCACCGGTCTGGCGCTGGCCGCCTCCGCCGGAATCCCCCAGCTCTTCCTGCTCGCGGACGCCTCCGACTGGCCGCGGGACTGGTACGTCCGGCGGGGCTTCGCCGAGATCGGCCGGAGCCACTCCTTCCTCGGCGGGTCGGGCGCCCTGGGCCGATGACGCCCCCGCAACGCGTGCGCGTACGCGCCTCGGCCCCGCTCCGGAGTGTGTTCCGAGAGCGGGGCCGAGGGGCGTACGAAGATTTTGGGGGCGGGCGGCGCTCCACGCGCGGCCTGGGCCGGGAGCCGCGGGC
>NZ_JBHWZJ010000102.1:0-21301 GCF_042728415.1 Streptomyces sp. NPDC060198
CCCCGCCGCCCTCGCCCCCCAGTGATCACCGGTTACCCCACCACTTCCTCCGCCCCGCGCCCTCCCGCGCCGGCCCCCCCCGGCCCGCACGGGTCCGTGCCCTGCGAGGGCTTGGCCGGGGCTGAGTCCACGGCCCTGCTTCCCTTGCCCCGTGCGTGCCCGGTCCGCCCGCCCGGGGCGCCCCGGACGCGCACGGGGGAGTACCTTTCCACGCCCGCAGGGCGGAGAGCGCCGTCCCTACGATCCAGGAGCGTTGCCCGCGGGGAACGGCGGTGCGCCCTTTATGGGCAAAGGGCGCAGGAGGACGGGGACGGTGCCGCGGAGGGGCCGGGGGAGAGCACTGATATGTGCAGGGCATGACAAGCCGGGCCGGGGGGTGTTCGTGGGTCGCGTGTCCCGCCCGGGTCGCCCGGAGGAAGGGACTGCTGGCTGGCCGGCCCGCCGCGTGGTCCGGGGCGGTGCGGCGGGTCACCCGTTCGCGCGGTCCGCTTCCGCCGTGCCGTCCCGGTCGCCGCCGCTGAAGTGGTGCAGATGGTCCGATGCCCAGTCGTGGTAGGAACGCGGGCGGCGCCCCGTCAGCCGCTCCAGGTCGTCGCCGGTCCGCCGCTTGTTCCCCGCCGCCTGGAGATCCGCCCGCTGGAGCAGCGCCCCGACCACGTGAGGCGGGTGGCGCCGGGCGAGTACCCCGGCCTCCTCCTGCCTGGTCCGTTCCCGGAACTCCACCGGCAGGCACAGCAGTTCGCCCAGAATCCGGGTCTGCTGCCTGGCCGTCAGGGTCTGCGGCCCCACCAGGGTGTAGGTCTTGCCCCGGTGCTCCGGCCGGGTCAGCGCGCGCACCGCCACCGAGGCGACGTCACGCGGATCGACGGGTGTGTTCGGGGCGTCCCCGTACAGGGCGCCGACCGTCCCCCGTGCGCGGAGGCCGGCCGCCCAGGCCAGTGTGTTCGACATGAGGGCCCGGGGCCTGAGCAGCGTCCAGGCTGGCCCCGCGCCGCGTACCTCCTCCTCGATCTCCCGCTGGCGGCGGGTGAGGAGGTCGTCGGTGTCGTCGTCGACCACCGCGGCGGAGAGCTTCACCACGTGTCCGACGCCTTCGGCGGCCGCCGCCTCGAGGAAGTGCGCGTCGTGCGGGGCGGTCGGATGGTTCGTCACGAGGAACGCCGCGTGCACCCCGCGCAGCGCGCGCCTGAGGGCAGGGGGGTCCGCGTAGTCGGCCGTGACGGTCTCGGTCCGCGGGACGTCCGCGCCGATCTGGCGGGGGTCCCTGGCCATCACACGCACGGGCACCCGGTACGCGGCCAGCTCGCGGGCCACGAGCGCGCCGGTGGCGCCGGTGACGCCGGTGACGAGGATCAACGGACCGCTCCGCCTTCGGGGGCGGTCACCGAGGACCTGAAGACTTCCTCCCCTTCCTGGTGCCCGGTGACCACGACCGTGTTCCTCCGCTGTCCGGGCCGCGCCTCGATCCATATCGGCTCGCCGAACTCGGCGTAGCGGCCGAAGGAGTTGGTCGCTGCGGCGGGGTGGAACGCCGCGGGGCCCATTAAGGTGTACGCCGCCTGTCTGGCCGCCTCGATGAGCACCATCCCCGGGATGTGGTCCTTGGGGCCCTGGTACAGGGTGCTGTGCCCCGGGTCCACGCGCAGCTGCCACAGGCCGCTGCGGGAGGCGGGAGCCAGCAGCACGTCCTGGGGCCGGGTCCGTCCCACGGTGTGCGGCGGGACGCCGGCCTCCGGAGGGAGCGCCCCTGCGGCCCCCGCCCGCCCGCCGCGCAGCCTCGCGTAGATCTGCGGGCTCATGATCCTGATGCTGCTGACGCCGACGCCGGCCGTCCCGCCCTCCCTGCGGACCGTGACGCGGCTGTCCATCGACGACAGGCGCCCCGCCCGCCACGTCGTTTGGGAGAGGGACACCTCGATCTCCACCTCGCGGCTCCCCGCGGCGCGCAGGTGCGCGGGGTCGCAGGTGAAGTCCAGTGCCCACATCAGGAAGTGATGGTCCATCGGCACCCCGTAGGCGCCGTGACCGATCAGTATCGTGCTCTGCCGCATGGACTCCACCAGCAGCAGGGCGTCGTGCAGGCCGCCTGCCGGTGCGAAGAAGCCGTGGTCCTCGGGCCACCTCCCGCTCACGAGAAACCGGTTCTCCGCTCTGCGTTCCCATCCCGTGGGTACGACGTCCTGCGGTCTCGCCCGGTGGACGAGGTCCATCGCCACCCCGGGTCTCGTGCCCCCTGCCAGGGCATAGGTGTCCGACATGCTGCACTCTCCTACGTATGTGGCCGACTGCCCCACGCAGCCCGCGCCGACAAGATACGTACGCCGGAGTATGTTTTGCAATGGCCTATGGAAAGTAGCCAGCTCTCCTCCGGATCCCTCGACTCAGGTGCAGGTGGAAGCCGTTTTGTCCGGGGCTTTTCGGCCGAGTTCTCTCGTTATAGGTGCGCGCCGCCGGGCGGTGCAGGACCTCCGACGGCCTCCGGCGGCGTACCGGCTGTTAAATTCATACGGGTCAGTCTGTAAACGCATCGGCAGGACCCGCAGGGAGCACGGTGGCTAAACAGGATCGATCGGTACGTACGCGACGACGAGTGCTGGAAGCGGCGGCGGAGGTCTTCGACCGGGAGGGCTACCGGGCGACGACCGTCAACGAGATCGCCGCGGCGGCCGGCATGACGAAGGGAGCGGTGTACTTCCACTTCAGCGGGAAGGAGGAACTCGCCCAGATCATCCTCGACGAGCAGCAGCGTGGCGCCGAGGAAGCACTCCTGCCGCAGGCCGTGAAACTGCAGGAGATAGTGGACTCGGGCCTGGTGCTCGCCGAGCGGCTCTGCACGGACGGCCTCGTGCGCGCCAGCGTCCGGCTCAGCCTCGACCAGCAGGCGGGCGAACTCGACCGGAGCAGTCCCTTCCGTACTTGGACGGAGGCTAACCTTGTGATTCTTCAGGAGGCGGGGCGGCGTGGGGAGTTGCTTGCGCATATCGATCTTGTCGATACTGCTGAGCTTTTCGTTGGTGCTTTCGCGGGTCTCCAGCACATGTCGCAGGTCTTGGCGGGGTATGCGGATCTGCCGCGGCGGATCTCTGTGTTGCTGCGCAGTGTGATGCCGAGCATTGCGGTTCCTCCGGTCCTGGGCAGGCTCGACCTGTGTGCCGGTCGTGGTGCTTATCTCATTGCTGAGGCCGAGGCTCGGGCGGCCGGCGCTGCGGCGCGCGTCCCGGCCGGTGTGGCGGCGGCTGTGCCGCCTGTCGTTGTGGGGGGTCCTGTGGCTGACGGGGGGTGACGGAGCGGCGGGCTCGTGCCGCAGGGCGTTCCGGTGGCTGTCGGCCGTGTCCTGTCGGCGTACCGGGAAGAATCTTTCTCCGTCGCGTGCTGCCGGGCGCCGCGTACCGGGCGCCGCGTGCTGGACGTCGCGTGCTGGACGTTGCTTACTGGGCGCCTGTGTACCGGGCGTCGTGTAGTGGATGCCGGGCGTCGTGATGCCGGGCGCGTGGCCGGTCCGGCTGTCCGGCCCCGGCCGCGGCGCGGCCCCGGCCTTGGCCTTGGCCCCGGCCTTGGCCGTGGCCGTGTTCGGGTGGGGGCTCCGTGCCCGGCAGAGGAGCTCTGCGGGGCACGGGGCCTTCCGTCGCCCTGTTGCCGGCTCGGGGGGCTTCTATCTTTTTGGCCGGGCTGTCCGGGTGCCTGGGAGGCGCGGGGTGGGAGCGTCTTCTTCTCGTGGCGGGTGCGGGATGCCGGGTCGTCCGGGGCTGCGGGCGCGGAGGGGAGGAAGGCTGGTTCGAGCTGCTTGTTCACCCGTCGGGAGGGTTGTTCGCCGTGGTTTTGGGGATCCGGGACTGCGGGGTGTTGGGGCGTGGCCGGTGTAGGCGGCGAGGTGGCCGGGAGGGTGCTGTCGCGGACGTCGATCAGGATGCGGGTTCCGGTCCGGGGTTGATTCGCGGCACCGGTGTCGGGATCGTCGGAGGCTGAACACTGGTAATCCGCCCGTGGGAGTCAGCCCTCTGTCCCGTCTTACGTATGTCGGGGGAGAGGGTGGCTTTGACCTGCGGTGTTCCGGGTTGGTTGAGTCGTGGGTCGTCGTTTCGTCTCTGCGATCTCGGGGGGCGGCAGCACGAGCGTGGTGATGGGGGTGCAGCCGCGGCGGACGTCGGAAGCGGTTCACCGGCCCGGTCAACCGCTGCCCGGGACGCGGGCTGTGCCGGATGCGGGCCCATGGTGTGCTGTGCGGGGCGTCCGGTGCGGCTCCCCGCTCGTGGACTCAGGACGAAAGCATGTCCGTCATGACAGGTCAGCGCCGTTTTTTGTAGGACTGAACGCACAGTTCGCGAGGCTTGTCCGGTCCGTTCCCCGCTACTCGGAATCTCCTTCGTGCGTCATCCGGAGACAGGGGGGAGTGGTGACGATCGATCACGACGCGGTGCTTCGGGCCCGCGTGCTTCTGCTGGGATCCGGACGGCCGAGTCGGGCCGAACTGGTCGGCGCGTACCGGGTTCTGGCCGAGGTGAGTCCAAAGGCGTACATGCCGAAGTTGGTCGACGTCCTGCTCGCGCTGCGCCACGAGAGCCGGGATCCGAAGGTGGACCTCGCGCTCGCCGCCGAGGCTTCCCGGGCCGCTCGCAGGATAGAGGTCGGGGCGCCGAACCGGGCGGAGCGGTTGTACCGGGCCCTGGACGCCTGTCAGGCTTCCTTGTTCGCCCTCGGGCACAGGGCGGAAGGACGCGCGATCTGTGAGGAGCTGGCCGGGGCCGGCCGAAGCGAGCCCCTGGCGGGCGTTCTGGCCGAGGAGGGGTACTTCAGGGAGGCCGCGGAGCTCGACGAAGAGGCAGCCCGGAACGGAATCCTGGAGCACTCCTTCTGGAGCATGGTCCGGTGGGCGGCGAACCTGGAGGGTGCCGGGCTGCACGACGCCGCATCAGCCGTCTTCCGCGAGCTCCTCGAGGAGACCCGGCGCAAGGCGGCCGAACAGCGCACCGCTCTGGCGGTACTCACCTGGGAGTTGGTTCACTTCTCCCGGATGCGGGAGGCCGTCGGGGATGAGGCGAGTGCTGCGGCCGCCCGGCGAGAGGCCCTGAGTGTCCTGGAGGAGCTCGCGGCCACGGGCGAGCCGGAGGACTGGAGTTGCGTCCTCGGGTGGTGGAGGACGCTCTTCGTCCTGTCGGGGCGGGCAGCCGAGCCCGCCGCGAGCCCCGAGTCCCCGATGCCGCCGTTCGGCACGGAGCTCCGATGCTCGCGCGACGTGCGGGACGGTTTTCCCGGCATGCTGCCGGGCCTCGAAGCGGAGGCGGCGAGGGTGCGTGGGGGCGGTTGGCTGTTCGGGGTGGTCGAGGTCCAACGCGGGGTCGGCATCCGTGCGGCCGTCCGCGTAGGCGACCGCCCCTACCTGTTCAAGGGCCGGTTCATGGCGTACTTCGGTGAGGGTGTGACGCTCGCCCGCCGCCTGCCCGGCTATCACGCACGTCTTGCCCGTGTCCTCACCGACCGGTCGGTGTTCCTTGTTGCGGCAGGATCTTTCGAATCCGCGTATGGCGATTTCGCCGAGGCGGTCGCTCTTCTCCGTGATCGCTGATCGTGTCGTCTGGTTGCCGTGTCGCCTGGGCGCGAGGACGTGGTCCAGGCCGTCAGGGTGCCACCGGTACCGGGCCCCGGACTACGGAAGGCAGCGGTCCCAGCTCTGTTGAGGGTTGGGACCGCTGCCTGGTCTGTGATTCTGTGTGACCCGAGAGGGCTGGGGCGTTTGCCCGGTTGCCCTGAGAGGGCTTGGGTGTTTGCGTGGTTGCCCCGGGGTGATGGAGGCTGTTCCGTTTTGTGTGAGGTGGGAGGCTTGCTGAGATTTGGCAGGCCTCGAGGCGGGATTTGCTGAGGTGGGCAGTTCCGGTCGGCTGCGTCGTCTGAGGGGTCGGATCGCTGGTCTGCCTTTACTGGCGGCGTCACCCGGGACCAGGCCCGGATCCACCGAGATGCGGTGAGGCGAGGGCAACGTCACGTGAGACGGGACAGGTGCAGGTCGGCGGCGCGCTGCGGAGTCGGCTGGTGCACTGCTGAGGGGCTCGGCCGTTCTGGTCCGGAGTGAGGGGTTCGGCTCCTCTGGTCCGGAGTGAGGGGTTCGGCTGTTCTGGTCCGGCTTGTTCTGGTTGATGGGCTGTGAGGCTTGTGCCGGGTTTCCTGGCGGGGTGCGCGGTATCAGCCGCGGCTTGTTCTGGTTGATGGGCTGTGAGGCTTGTGCCGGGTTTGCTGGCGGGGTGGGCGGTATCAGCCGGGGCTTGTTCTGGTTGATGGGTTGTGAGGCTTGTGCCGGGTTTCCTGGCGGGGTGGGCGGTATCAGCCGCGGCGTCGTTTCCTGGTGGGTGCGCGGTATCAGCCGCGGCCTGGTCCGGGCGATGGGCTGTGAGGCTCGTCCCGCGTTTGCTGGCGGGGTGCGTGGTATCGGGCGCGGTGTCTGGCTGTGTTGTCGGTGTGTTCGTATACGTCCTGTATGCGAACACTTCTCCGTTTCGTGGCGGGGTGTGTGCGTTGCCGCGCACCGGTCCGTCACGAGGGGGCGGGCCGGCTCTCAGGGTGTCTCGGTCATGTCCGGTCTCAGGGTGTCTCGGTCGTGTCCGGTCTCAGGGGGTCTCGGTCATGTCCGGTCGTTTCGCGGGGAACGCGTGTTTGCGGGCCAGGACCACGACGGTCAGTACGGGTGCCATGAGTGCCAGGACGCTCCAGGCGAAGGAGTCGGGGCCGATGCCGCCGAGGAGGATGCCGCCCACGGCTCCGCCGCCGGCCATGAAGGAGTTCCACGTGGTGACCAGCAGGGCCTGCCCCCGGTCGCCTCCCGCGTCGGTGACGGCGGTCTGGAGGAGGGTCGTGACACCGCCCCAGCCCAGACCCCAGAGCACCATCGCGCCGTAGACCACGACGATGTTGCCGGCGAGCAGGGCCAGGAGGATTGCGGCGGTCAGGAACAGGGCGCTGCTGATGATCGTGAGCTGGCGCAGCCTGCGGTCGACCAGGGCGCCGGTGATCAGGATGCTCACCACGGAAGCGATACCGAAGACGAGCAAGACCACGTCACGGGAGTCGCCCATGCCGTTCTCGTCGAGGAAGGTGGCGATGTACGTGTACAGGATGTTGTGGGCGAGTACGTAGGCCGCGACGACGAACAGGACCGCCGTGACGCCGGGGAGTGCCAGCGCTTTCAGGATCGGTTCGCGGGCTTCGGGCCGCTTGCCGGGGGCGTCGGGGACCGAGGCGAGGATCCATGCCAGCAGGGACACGGAGACCAGGGTCACCAGGCCGAAGGTCATGCGCCAGCCGAACAGGCCGCCGAGGAAGGTGCCCAGGGGGATGCCGAGGGACAGGGCGAGCGGCACGCCGGCCATGGTGATGGCGATGGCCCGGCCCTGCAGGTGGGGCGGGGCCAGCCGCCGCGCGTAGCCGACGAGTTCGGCCCAGACGGCTGCCGCGGCGACGCCCGCGATCAGGCGGAACGCCATCGTCAGGGGGTAGCTGGACGACAGGGCCGTGACCGTGTTGGCGACGGCGAAGGCCGTGACCGCCAGGAGCAGCAGCTTCTTGCGGGCCCAGGCTGCCGTGGTGACGGACAGCGGGATGGCCGAGAGGCCGGTGGCGATCGCGTAGATCGTGAGGGACTGGCCCATCGCGGACTCGCTGACCGAGAGGTCCCGGGCCATCTCGGGGAGCACCCCGGCGGGTAGGGCCTCCGTCAGGATCCCCATGAAGGCCGCCGTGGACAGGGCCAGGAGCGGGGACATGGGGAGCTTGCGGGTCTCTGCGGGCAGGGACGTGTCGGGGAGCTCTGTTTGAGAAGCTGACATGACTGTATCCTCAAACCTTCACACTGGTGTGAATGTCAAGTGGACGGGGAACGGGGTGGATCCAGATGCGGATCGGTGAGCTCTCGGAGCGCACGGGAACGCCGCGCCGAATGCTGCGGTACTACGAGGAGCAGGGGCTGCTGGTGCCCGGGCGGGCGTCGAACGGGTATCGGGACTACGTCGAGGGGTGCGTGAACCGGGTCCTGCAGATCAGGGGCCTGCTCGAATCCGGGCTGCCCACGCGGGTCATCAAGCAGGTCCTCCCCTGTATCGACGACCCCGCGGCCATCCACGTCTTCGGCGCCACGGCCGAGACGATCGCCACCCTGGAGCGTGAACGCGACAGCATGGCGCACCGCATCCGGTGCCTGCTCCGCAGCCACGAGGCCATCGTCGGCTATCTGGAGGCGGTGCGCCGGGACCAGCAGCCCTCCGCCGCAGTGCCGGCGCACCGCTACGGGAGGGCGGATGCGGTGACCGAGGCGGCCTGAGGGCCGTAACGGACGGCCTGGGGGGACTGGGGGCCGAAGCGGACGACGTTGGGCAGCGAGACCCCGTGGCTGGTGACGTCGATGACCATGCGGTCGCCGTCCTCGATCCGGAAGCCGTCGTGGTAGGTGGCCTTGTCCGCTCCCAGGAACAGGTAGTTGACCAGGCCCGGACGGCGGAGCGCCGGGTAGGAGAACAGGTGGTCCGCCATGTCCCCGAACCGCTGGAAGATGGAATCGGCGCCGCAGGAGAACCCGCCTTCCCATGCCTGGGCCCCGTCGCGCTCGATGACGACCCGGCCGGTCACCGTCTGCGGAGGGGCCTCCAGGAAGAGCCAGGGGGCGATGGAGGTCTCGCACAGCTTGGCGTAGGGGGTCCACGCCCACGGCTTCTCCAGGTGGAGCCCGATGTCGTTGAGGTCGTTGCCGAAGGTGTAGCCCGCGTAGTGCGGGGTCCCCTCGTCGTCGTTGACGTAGACCAGCACGACTTCCGGTTCCTCCAGCAGCCAGATGGGATCGGCCGGGGTGACGAGGGGCTCGTCCGGCATGCGCAGCCAGGACCCGAAGCCCTTGATGTAGTAGTTCGGCGCGGCGAACGGCTCGTCGGGTTCCGGGGCGCGGTCGAACTTGGAGCGGTGGGTCCCCATGAAGCCGTTGATCAGTGAGTTGTTCGTCGAGGTGGGCAACAGGGGCGGCAGGAAACGGAGTCCGGGGTCGCCCACGGCGACCGGCAGGCTCTCCCCGCCGGCCCGGAGGGCCTTTGCGAGGTCCGCCGGGCCGGACCCGGCGACGAGGGCGTCTCGCAACTGCCCCTCCCGCACCGCGTACAGCTCGTGGACCGCGCCGTCCGCGGGCGTGCCCAGCCCCGCGTACCGCCGGCCTTTGTACTCGCACTCGAAGATGACGGACATGGCTGTCGCTGACCTCCAGAGGTCGTTCGGATCCGGCGTCCGTGCCGGACCGTGTCGAAGGGAACGCGCCGGGCGGCGTGTTCAGTGGGGGAGGGCGGCCGCGTCCGGTACGGGGCGGCCGGTGAGATCGCCGAGGACTTCGGCGATGCGGTCGAGGCAGGCGCTGACCCACGGCAGGCGCAACGGGTCCGCGGCGGTCAGCGCGATGTCGCGTTCGGCGTCGCTCTCGCCGTACAGCCGGCCGGTGGCGGCCCGGATCCGCAGCGGGCGCTCCGCTTCGCCGAAGGCCGTGGCGGGCAGCACCCCCACCCCGTACCGGTGCGAGAGGAGCTGGGCCAGTTCTCCGCTGCCCCGCACGCCGTGTACGCGCGTCAGACGCTGCCGCAGGGGTTCGAAGTCGGGGTAGAGGTAGCAGGTGGCCCGCGCCGGCGGCAGGTCCGCGCCGGCGGCGGTGAACTGCCGGGCCACCGCGCGGACGACCACTTCGTGCAGCCGCAGGCTCGCGGCGACGCGGGCGACGACCTCGGGCGGTTCCTCGAAGGCGTAGGCCGCGGCCGTCTGTACCGGGGCCGCGGTGCTCGACCAGATCTGGCTGGCCACGCCGGCGAGCCTCGCGTGCAGCGTGTGCCCGAGGCCGCTGTCGGGCAGGCGGGCGACGCCCGTCCGCCACCCGCCCAGGGCCAGGTTCTTGGTGAGCCCGGTGGTGACCACCGTCCTCTCGGGTGCGAAGACCGCCGGGGAGACGGCCCGGTCGGCGGGGTCGAAGACCAGGTCGCAGTAGATCTCGTCGGAGACGACGACCAGGTCCAGCTCCCGGGCGGCCTCGGCCAGCCGGCGCACGGTGGCCGCCGGGGCGATGGTGCCGCTCGGGTTGTCGGGCAGGGTGACCACCACGCACCGCGGGTCCCGGCCCGCGGCCCGCGCCCGCGTCACGGCCCGGACCAGCGCGTCGGGATCGGGCACCCCGCCCTCACCGGGGCGGACGGCCACCGGCAGGGCACGCCCCCCGGCCAGCGCGGCCTGTGCCCCGTAACTCACCCAGCTCGGCACCGGCACCACCACGTCGCCGCCGGCCGCGAGCATCAGGGCGAAGAGCAGCGGCTTGCTCCCCGGACCGCAGACCACCAGGCCGGGGTCGGTCGGCAGGCCGCGGCGGCCCCAGTACCCGGCCGCCGCGGCCCGCAACGCCCGGTCCCCGGTCACCGGACCGTAGGCGTTGCGGCCTGCTGCCGCGGCGAGCCGCTCCGCCAGGACCGGCAGGACCGGCAGGCCGATCTCACCGCCGGCCAGGGACAGCACCCGCTCCCCGGCCGCCCGGCGGCGCGTCAGCTCCTCGTCGGCGGCGAGGGTGGCCGACATGGCCACCGGCGCGCGATCAGACATGCTCTCTCCTCCGGGTGCGGTGGGGGACTGCGGTCGGCCTGCCGTGCGGTGCCGGCCGGGTGGGGTCCGGTCTGCCGTGCGGTGCCGGCCGGGTGGGGTGGGGTACTGCGGTCCGGCCGGCCGTGCGGTGCCGGCCGGGTGGGGTGGGGTACTGCGGTCCGGTCGGTCTGCCGTGCGGTGCCGGCCGGCTGTGGTCCGGTCTGCCGTGCGGTGCCGGCCGGGTGCGGTGGGGGACTGCGGTCCGGCCGGCCTACCGTGCGGTGCCGGCCGGGACCGGCTCACTGCCGGCGTACCGCTCCCGCAGTTCGATCTTCCGGACCTTCCCGGTGAGCGTCTTGGGCAGGGCCGCGAGCACCTCCAGCCGGTCAGGGAGGAACCGCTCCTCCTGCCCGGCGTCCGCCAGATGGGCACGGACCTCCTCCAGGGAGGGCGCATCGCCGCCCCGCGGCACGACCACCGCCAGGATCAGGTCGTCCAGCCGGCCGGCGGGGCCGACCACGGCCGCCTCGGTCACCTTGGGGTGCCGGGCGATGATGGCCTCGAGTTCGGCCATCGGGACGACGATGCCGTCCCGCAGGATGGCGTCCTTCGCCCGGCCCAGCAGCCGGATCCCGCCGCGCCCGTCCTCACGGGCCACGTCACCGGTGTCGAACCAGCCCTCCGTGTTCAGCTCGGCGCCGAACGCGTCGGCCCGCTTGTAGTAGCCCAGCGCCCGGGACGCGCCGCGCACCCGCAGACGGCCCACCGGGGCACGCTTGCTCGGATCGTGGCAGGCGTCGATCCGGATCTCCATGGAATCGATCGGACGCCCGTGGCTGTGCGCCGCCCAGTCCTGGTTGTAGTCCAGCCGGGTGATGGTCACCGGGCCGAACTCCGACATCCCCCAGACCGAGTAGGTCTGGGCGCCGAAGGTCTGCCGCAATTCGTCCACCAGCTGCTGGAGGACGGGCGCGGCACCGGTGACGACGTGCCGCAGCGACGACACGTCCCGCGGGTCGGAGCGCTGGGACTCGGCGACCGCGGTGAGGGTGGGCGGCGGCCCGTACAGCAGCGTCGCCCCGTACCGCTCGATCAGGTCGGGCAGAAGGCTGTTGTCCGCAAGGTCCTGGAAGACGACGGTGCCGCCCAGCATGACCCCGGCGAGGATGCCCTGGCCGAAGCCCGAGTAGTGGATCAGGGGCGTGGTCAGCGCCGCGACGAGGTCGTCGCGCAGCAGGAAGGTGTCCACGTAGCCGCGCACCGCCGAGTGGATGGTGTTCTGGCTGTGCAGCACCCCCTTGGAGTCGCCCGTGGTGCCCGAGGTGAACAGCACGACGAACGGATCGTCGGGGGTCAGTTCACGGCCGGCCAGCTCCCGCGCACGCACCCGCTCCCAGGGCTCGGCGACGAAGTGGTCGTAAAAGTCCACGGCCTGCTCGGGGGCGTGCCCCCCGACCACCACGACGTGTTCGAGGGCCAGTTCGCCCTTCAGCGCGATGAGCGTCTTCGCGAGGGGGTAGCCCTCCCACTCCTCGACCGTGACACACACCTTCGCCCCGGTCAGCGAGAGGCGGTGGCGCAGGTCGTTCTCCCGGCAGACCGGCGCGATGGGGCAGATGACCGCTCCCACCCGCATGCAGGCGAACATCAACGGCACGATCTCCCACCGGTTGGGCAGCTGGACCGCGACGAAGTCACCCCGCTCCACACCGAGTTCGACCAGCGCACCCGCGAAGCGCTCCGTCAGCCGGGCAAGCTCGGAGTAGTCGAGGGTGTCGGTGCGCGCCTCATGCAGCCGCCGGCCGGCGACGGCCAGCTTGTGCGGCCGCTCCCGCGCCTGGCGGCGCAGGTCGTCGAGGAACGTCTCGTCGCGCCACCACCCGCGTCTGCGGTACTCCGCGGCGTTCTCCTCGGACGTCGCGACGGCCGGACCGGGGTACGGGGCCCCGTGCTCCCCGCTCACCGCCGTTCCGCCCGTCGGGCCGCGAGCAGCTCCGGGAGCGGGTCGCCCGCCCGGCCCGCCGCGATCTCCAGCAGGTCCATGGTGTTCTGCCGCACCCGGTCGCCGACCCAGTCGAAGACCCACGCCTTGCGCGCGCCGGCCTCGAGGCCGAAGGGGACGACCCGGGTGACGGCCAGCGCCGCGGAGGCCGCCCCGCCGATGTTGGCGATGACGCCGGGGACCAGGGTGACCCCGGCGCCGGCGGCCTTCTCCTTCGCGGCGCCGTTCGACGCGAGGTTCGCGCCCTCGACGACCACGCCGGCACGGAGCCGGTGGGCGTTCTCCGCGGTGAGCGCGTGCTTCTGGGCGGCGAGGACCAGGAGATCGGCGTCGACGTCGAGCCAGGCGTCCGCCCCCTCGGACAGGGTGACGCCCTGCGGCAGGCCGGAGCGCTCGATGTGCCCGAACGTGTCCGTCGCGGCGACCAGGGCGGCCACCGGGAGGCGGTCCGCACTGATGGTCCCCTGCACGTCGGCGACGCCCACGACGATGTGCCCGCGCGCTTCCAGGAACCGGGCGACGGCCCGGCCCACCGCGCCGAACCCCTGGATCACCACACGCGCCGGACCCTGGTGGCCGCGCGCCTCCAGAGCGGTGACCGCGGCCACCCCGACACCGTGCCCGGTGGCGTCGATCAACGGCTCGTAGTAGGTCCGCCAGTCGATGGGCATGTCGGGCGCGCCCAGCCGGAAACGCGGGTCGTAGCCGGCCTCGGCGAAGAAGACGGCCCGGTCGGCGGGGGTGACCCCCATGTCGATGCCGAGGTGGATGCCGCCGTGCAGCAGCGGCTTGACGGTGCGGCCGAAGGTCCGGAACGTCTCCTCGCGGTCGGTGCCGCCGGCCACGATGCCGGCCTTGGCGCCACCGATGCGCAGACCCGCCAGAGTGAACTTGTCGGTCATGTCACGGGCCAGCCCGGCCACCTCCTCCTCGCTCACCCCGGCGGTCATCCGGGTCCCGCCCATCGCGAGACCGTCGACCAGCGAGTCGACGACGACCCACCCCCTGAGACTGCCGCCACTGCCGTGCAGACGGGTGACGAACGCGGGGGCCTGCGGTTCTTCCAGAGCATTCATGGATACGTCCTTGTGGTGTGTGGGACGGTGAGAAAACCGGACGCGCACGGGGCGCTCACCGGTAGAGCCGGGCGAAGCCACGCATGATCTCCAGCCCGTCCGGCCGGAACTCCAGATGCGCCTGGGAGCCGAGGATCCGGCCGTCCTCGGAGCGCAGGAACTCCACCGGGGCGAGTTCGGAGCGCCCGATGGAGCGGAAGCCCGGCGGCGCCTCCCGCAGATACAGGGTGTGGCGGTGGAAGACCGTCACCGTGGGCTTGACGAAGGAGAAGAGCGGCTCCTCCCCGTCGACCCGCGCCTCGTAGCCCCCGACCCGCTGCGGGCCCTCGACGAGGCTCCCGCCGGCCGCGACGGCCAGGATCTGCATGCCTCCGCAGATCCCGAGGACCGGGACCCCGCTGTTCATGACCAGATCGATCAAAGGCCTGTAGTAGTCGCTGTCGTAAGCCCGCACCTTGGTGCCGCTCAGCGCGATCGCCTGGTACCGGCCGCCGAGACGGGCGGGCACGGAGGCCGCGTCCACGGTCTCCGTGTCCGAGCCCAGATCCTCGAAGCGCTTGCGCAGCTGCTTCAGCGACAGAGTTCCGTTGTTGACCACGAGTACTCGGGATTTCGTCACGGGGATCCTCTAGTTTCGCGTGATGACGGTGCCGGTGCGCGCCGCCAGGAGGTCCGAGAGGGGCGCGCTGCCGATCACGACCCGCTGCGCCCCCCGCTCCAGCGCCTCCTCCGCGGCCCGGAGCTTCTTGCGCATGCCGCCCGTGGCGCCCCTGTCCCGGAACGCGGCCGCGGCCGCGGCGGTGATCCGGTGCACCGGCCGGTCGTCGATCAGCAGGTGCGTGACGTCGGTGACCAGGACGAGATCGGCCGCGCCGATCGCCCCGGCCACCGCAGCGGCGGCCCGGTCGGCGTCGGTGTTGACCTCCTGGCCGGCCGCGTTCCGTGCCAGCGGGGTGATGAGGCAGGCATGACCGGGCACCAGGTTCTTCAAGTGCGCCGGGTCCACCCCGGTGATCGGCCCGACGAGGTTGTCGAGCTCGACCAGCCGCTTCTCCCGCCACCACCAGCGCTCACCCTCCCCGGCGCTCACCAGGCCGTCGCTGCCCACGAACCGCTCCGCCGTGATCCCGCGGCGCTCCAGCCGTCCGAAGACGTCCTCGGCGAGCTGCGCGCTGACGGTCCTGATGTCCGCGATGACCTCCGGCGTGGTCCACCGGCTCTGGTTGCCGTACCGGTCGCGAAGAACCGCCGACGGCTCCGAGTAGCGCGGGTGAAGCCTCTTGAGGGGCTTGGACCACCCGTGCACCAGGACCAGCGGGCGTCGCCCGGCATGCCGGGCGAGATCGTCCCACCACGTGCCGTCCAGGTCCTCCAGGCAGCTCCCGCCGAGCTTGACCACGACGGGCGACACCGTGTCCGCGCTCATGCCGGCATCAGGGGCTGCATCGTCAGCCCCGTCCTCTCGGCCAGCCCGTACCGCAGGTTGAGCGCCTGCACCGCCTGGCCCGCCGCACCCTTGACCAGGTTGTCCAGCGCCGCCAGGACGACGATGCGGCCACCGTCCGGGTCGTGCAGGACGGTCACGTCGCAGTAGTTGGACCCCAGCGCCGCCTGGGGGTCGGGCATGGGGATCAGCGTCTCGTCGTTGCGGCGCACCCGGACGAAGGAACGGCCCCGGTAGAACCGGGCGTACGCCCGCTGCAGCTCCCGCAGGTCCACCTCGTCGTCGGTGAACACGTAGCAGCTCACCAGCAGCCCCCGCACGTGGGAGACGCCGTAGGCCGACATGCTCAGCGAGTCGACCCCGCCCGGCCCGTGCCGGCCGAGGAACTCGGCGACCTCGGCGGCGTGACGATGACCGGTCGGGGCGTACGGAGCGATGGCACCGTTGCGCAGGGGATGCAGGTCCGCGGTCCGCAGCTGCAACCCCCCGCCGCTGGAACCGCTCTTCCCGTCCACGACGACGGTCTTCAGACGCAGACCCAGCCCGAGGGTGAGGGGCGCCAGCCCGAGCGTGATGGCCGTCGCGTAGCAACCGGGTACGGAGATCAGCGCAGCGCCCTCGAGCGCGTCGCCCACGAGCTCCGGCACGCCGTACACGAAGCGCGCGGCCAGTTCCTCGGAGCGTTCGGCCTTCGGGTACCAGCGCGCGTGCAGATCCTTGCCGCTGATGCGGAAGGCACCGCTGAGGTCGATCACGCACGCCACCCGATCGGCGAGCTCCGCGGCGAGCCGCGCGGACACCGGGGCGGGCGTGGCGAGGAACACCACGTCGCACCGTTCGGCCACCCGGTCCGCGTCCACCGGCTCCACGACGAGGCCGAGGCCGAGACGGAGCCCGGGATGGAGCTCCGCCGGGCGCCGGCCCGCGCTGGAACTCCCGCCCAGGAAAGTCAGTTCGAGATCGGGATGCTGGGTCACCAGCCGGAGGAGTTCGCCTCCGGCCAGCCCCGAGGCACCGACGATTCCCACACGTATCATCCCAGTGCCTCCCGCAGGTATCCGAGCACGGCCGACGAGATGTCCGTGCTCGTCGTGGACGCCACGCCCCGCCATGCGGGGGCGTGGTTGACCTCGTTGACGACGGGGCCCGCCGCGGTCCTGAAAAGGTCCACCCCGTAGATGCCGGCGCCCAGACGGTCCACGACACCGTCGACGCTCTTGCGGACCTCCGGGTCGTCGGACAGGGACCGGCTCCGGTTGCCCAGCGCCGCGTTGCTGCGCCAGTCGGCGCCCGCACTCTCGAACTCGGCGGCCGCCACGATCTCCCGGCCGACGACCAGGCAGCGGATCGACCCGCCCCCCAGGTACGGCTCGACCAGGCAGGCCTGCTCGAAGGCGTGTCCGAGGTCCTCGACGTAGTCGTACACGGAGTGCGCGAGGTCGGTGTCGCGCACCAGGGTGACGCGCTTGCCCATCCCCCCGTACACGGGTTTGAGCACCACGGGCGTGCCCAGTTCCGCCAGCGCCCGCTCGAAGTCCTTGCGGGACAGGGCGAGACGGAAGTCGGGGACGGGTATCTTGGCCGCGCGCAGCACGGCCCGCAGCACGAGCTTGTTCTCGCAGGCGTGGATGGAGGCGGCCGAGTTGAGGACCCTGAGCCCGTTCGCCTCGGCCAGAGTGGCGATCAGCCCGCCGCGGGTGTAACTGCGACTGCGGATCAGGAGCGCGTCGTACCCCTCCAGCGAGGACACGGCGTGCGCCGCGCCCAGGCAGAGGGACTCGTCATTGACCCAGTCGATCCGCAGATCGCACTCGGGGGCCGCCTCGATCAGCCGGCGTTCCTCCCAGCCGATCCGGTCCGCGACGACAGCGATACGGCCGGCCATCTCACTGGCCCCAGTCGCGGAGCTTGACCTCCACCATCTGCAGGGTCAGGACGCCGTCCTCGATGTCCTCGACCCGCAGGGTCAGCATGCACTCGGGGCACGACAGCGTCTCACCCTGCACGAGCGGCGGAACGGTCAGGTCGGTCTCGCACTCGGGGCAGACACCGGTCAGGGTTGCGGTGCTCATGGACGACTCCGGTTTCGAAGAGGGAGCGGAAAACGAAAAAAAGGGGGGCCGGGGCCCGCAGGCCCGCGGGAAGGGGCGTCAGACGCAGGCCTGGAAGTCGACGGCTGCCTTGCGGACCGCGTCCCGGTCCAGCAACGGGCCGCCGGCACCCGCCTGGCGCTCGCTCAGCCAGGCGGTGAAGGCATCCACGTCGGTCCCCCCGCCG
Organism: Streptomyces sp. NPDC060198; assembly: GCF_042728415.1. Classification (NCBI taxonomy): domain Bacteria; kingdom Bacillati; phylum Actinomycetota; class Actinomycetes; order Kitasatosporales; family Streptomycetaceae; genus Streptomyces; species Streptomyces sp. NPDC060198. The sequence continues at coordinate 17,375 of NZ_JBHWZJ010000102.1, forward strand.
GCCCCTTCGAGCGCCCACGCGACCAGCGCCGTCGTCAGCCGGGTACGGACCCGCAGCTCCCGCCGGTTGCCGACGAGTTCCGCGGGCAACGTCTCGTACGCCTCGGGAAAGCTGAGCTGGCCGGGCAGTTCGTACGCGAACGCGTGCGGGGCGGTCGGGCCCGACTGGAAGGCATCGCCCAGACCCGCGCCCTTCAGCGCCAGACGCGAGAGCTCCGTCAGGTGCGTCAGATCGAAGCGGGTGTCACCGTGCATCACCCGCAAAGAGGTGAGGAGCTCGGCCAGCGGGGCGTTGCCGCCGCGCTCGCCGATCCCGCCGACGGTCGCCGAGACCCACTGGGCACCGGCCCGGACGGCGGCGAGGGAGTTGGCCACCGCCATACCCAGCATGTTGTGCGAGTGGATCTCGATCTCGGAGCCGTCGATGGCCGTCAGGTCACCGATCACCGACTGCATCCGCCAGGGCGACAGACAGGCGACCGTCTCCGCCAGCCGGAACCGGTCGGCGCCGGCCTCGAACCCCGAAGTCACGTACGGGACGAGCCGCTCCTTGGGGGTGCGGGCACCGTCCTCGCCGCTGAAGGTCACGTGGAAGCCGCGCTCCTTGGCCTGAAGGATCGCCGAACGGGCCAGCGCCTGGAGGAACTTCAGGCTCGGAGAGTCCAGCTTCAACTGCGCGTGCTGCTCGGAGGTGGGGATGGAGTACATGATGTGGCGCACCCCGAGCCGCTCCGCCTCGTCCAGAGCCCGGGCGACCTGCCGCCGGTCCCGCACGACGACGAGCGTCATGCTGCGCTCCGGACCGACGGCCTCATGGGTGGCGAGGACGAGATCGGCGTCCTTGGATTCCGGGCCGGACACCATGCCCACCTCGACCAGCTCGACACCGGTCCTCACCAGCCGCTCCGCGATGGCCGCGGCGTCCTTGGGCCCGAATTCGACCCCCGCCATGTGCGCTGAGTCCCGTAGGGTCGCGTCGGATATGCGGGGAAGCCCCGGCAGGCTTTCCTCTCCGGTATCGAAAGGCATGGCATTCCTTTCCCTCGACGTTTCCGAATTCATTTCCCGACCGGCTCCGCACTGATCCGGGAACGGGGATCCGCGAAATTCCCGGCATGCCCTTCGGAGCAACGGGGTCGGCGGAGTACTGGCTCATATCCTGCTCGCACATGCGGCGACAGGCAACGACCTGAATGTCAAAACGATGTCAGGGACCGTCATGCCGCGTCACACCCGCTGACGTAGGACAATCCTCGACCGCATTATGAAAAGACACCCACCACCCCAAGGGGACTCCTCGCTAGAGTGTGCGAAGCGAATGCACCCGACATGTTGTTCCCGCTCATTCTCGGCGGCACGACGACGGACGAGGAAACAAGAACTCGTGAAAGTCCGGACCGCGCCGCCGAGCGACGAACAGGGGAAGATCCGATGGCGCTCCTGCACTCCCCGGCCGGCCCCCGCACCGACGACGGCACAGCCGGGACCTCACTGCTCGACGAGAGCCGCGAACTCGCCGGCCGCCTCGCGTGGCCGACCACGGCAGCCCGCGACGACGAACGCCGGTGGGACGCGGACCTCTTCACCCGCCTCGCCGACACCCGGCACGGCGGCGGCCTCGCGGGACCCCTGGTCCCGCAAGCCCTGGGCGGCCGCGGACTGTCCGCCGCCGACACCTGCGAACTACTCGAAGGCCTCGCCGAAGGCTCCCGGGACCCCGGACTCGCCCTCGCCGTCACCGCCCACGCAGTCCTGGTGACCGTGCCGCTGCGCGCCTTCGGCACCCCGCGGCAACGCGAGCGGTACCTGCCCCGGATGGCCTCGGGAGAGTGGTTCGGCGCACTCTCCCTCCACCAGACGCAAGGCGCCTCGACAGCCCCGGCCGTCACCGCACGCCGCAACCCGTCCGCCCACGACGGCTGGATCCTCACCGGCGAACTGGACCTCGTCGCGGGCGCACCCCAGGCCCACCACTTCCTCGTCATCGCCGCCCACGAGGACGGCGGCAGGACCGCGTACGTCGTGGACCGCACGACACCGGGACTCCTGCTCCACGACGACGCCCCCGCGGCCATGCGCACCTGCCCCTGGGGCCGGCTGGTCCTGGACGACTGCCCCGTCCCCGGCGACGCCGTCCTGGGCACCCCCGGCGAGGCGTCCGCCGAAGCGGAACCCCTGCTGGCGGCCCTCGACTGGGTCTTCTCCAGCGCCCCATGGCTCGGCGTCATGCGCGCCCTGGCGCGAGACGCCATCGCAGCATCCCGCGACCGGGCCCTCTTCGGCCGCCCCCTGGCCCACTCCCAGAGCACGCGGTTCGCACTGGCCGACCTGGCCACACACAGCGAACTGGCCGAAGGACTGCTCCGCCGTACCGCCGCCCTGTTCGACGCCGGTGGCCGGCCCACCCTCCCCCAGGCCGCAGCTGCACGCCTCTTCGTCGCGTCCTGCGCCCGCGCGGTCACCGACGCCGCCGCCCGCCTCACCGGCCCGCTCACCCCCACCGGCGACCACCTGGCCGAACGCGCCTTCCGCGACGCCCTGTTCTTCTCGCAGACAGGTGGCGGGCCCGCGGTACTCCACCCCGTCATCGCCGCCCACCTGCTCGGAATCGGCTAGGAAAAAGGAGTCGTCACCGCGATGAACACCGCACGCAACCCCTACCGCACCGCACTGAGCTTCCCCGGCGTCACCGCCCGCGCCCCGCAGACCGACGCCACGGGGCACATACCCCACGAGAACTGGAAAGAGATCGTCGACAGCGGATACCTGCGCCTCTTCCACCCACCGGAGCACGGCGGGACCGGCGCCGGCGCAGCCGCCCAGATCGACGCCATGGAGGCACTCGCCCGCGCCTGCTCCGGCACCTACTGGTCGGCGACCGTCTCCGCGCTGCTCTGCGGCAAACTCATCTCCACCTACGGCAACCTCCACCACCACGAAAAGCTGCTCCGGTCCCTGCTGTCGGGCGAGAAGACGGCCTGCTTCGCCATCGTGGAGCCGACCGCGGGCAGCGACGCCGGCACGTACCGCACCACCGTCCACCCCGACGGGGCGTCCCCGGGCGGCTTCGTCATCCGGGGGGAGAAGTCCCGCATCACCAACGCGCCCACCGCCGACGTGGCCGTGGCACTGGCCCGCAGGCACAGGCAGAGCGGCGACACCGGCCCGGAGTGGTGCCTGGCCTTCGTCGATCTGCACCAGCCGGGCGTCCACCGCTACGAGACGGCGCACATGGGACTGCGGGGCATGCCCTGGGGCGGCCTCGTCCTGTCCGACGTGCCCGTCGCCCCCCAGGACGTCGTACCCGTCCCCTTCGGCGAACTCGCCGAAGGGATGACCTGGGGATGGCTCCTCGTGTCCGTCGCCGCCCTCGCCACCGCGGAGTCCGCCCTGTCCGCCTCGGTCCGTCACGCCCACGAACGGGTCTCGTTCGGCCGCCCCCTGGCACACATGGAGGGCGTGCAGGCCCAACTGGCCGAGTCCCGCGCACAGATCGACGCCGGCTGGACACTCGCCCGCCGCGCCGCCGCCGAACGCGTGGCAGGCAGGTCCGCCCGCCAACTGATCGGCATGCTGAAGGCCTACTCCACGGAGATGGCCGTCCAGGTGGCCGGACGCGCGGTGCAGATCCACGGGGCCTTCGGAGTGACCCCCGGCCACGAGGTCGAACGCCACTACCGGGACGCGCAGATGAACGTGATCGGCGCCTTCGCCTCCAACCGCCTGCGGGAACAGATCACCGAAGGGCTGGGCCTGGGACCCGCGGTCCACGACGCCTTCGACTGGCTGACCCCGGCCGGCCTGAGACAGCAACCCGCCGGACTCGACGGCTTCCACCGGCCACTGGCGGCGACCGCCTGACAGCGGCCCTGCGAAGCCGTGAGCGCACGCCGGTGCGCACCGGCCGCGGGGCGTCCCGGGTCCGGTC
>NZ_JBHWZJ010000103.1:0-21301 GCF_042728415.1 Streptomyces sp. NPDC060198
CTCCCCTCCTCATCCCCGGAGGGGAGGCCGGCCGCCGTGCTGTCCGGCGACGTGGGGAGAACCTACGGGTCAGGCGTAGCGGTAGACGCGGCTGTGGTCGAGCAGCCGGGACGGCGCGACGTCCCAGGGCGGCAGCGGCTCGTTCCGGGCGAACACCCGGCCGTGTTGCGGATCGTCGCCGGCGAGTCCGCGGGCGGGCAGGTAACCGGACCCCGGATGGGCCTTCTGCCAGCGGTCCCAGAGCCGGTCGATGAACGCGTGGTGCAGCCAGAACACCGGGTCGTTCGGGGAGCCGGCCCCTGCCATCGCGCCGCCGACCCAGCGGTGCACCTGGTTGTGGTTGCTGATGGCGCGCACCCCTCGGATGCCCCATCCCTCCACCCGGTTGCGGAAGCCGGTCCGGCTGAGGCTGTTCCACGGCTCGGTGTCGTACAGCGGGTCGTCCAGAGCCTTCTGGACGTCCCGAGCCGTGGGCAGTGCCACCGGATCGGCCGGCCTGCCGAAGTCACGGGTGAGGAAGAGGCCGTCCGTGACGCCGTTGCTGATGGACCAGTTCCCTTCGCGGTGGGCGAAGGGCCCCGTCGTGACCTGCCGGTCGCCTTGCCTCCCGTTGCCGCCCAGGAAGTCCGGCGTCCACGGCGGACCCCCCGGTGAGCGGTCCAGGGTCCAGTCCCAGTACGGGACGGAGACAGCGGGGTCGGTCTCTCGCAGAGCCTGCTCGAACTCCAGCAGGTACCGGCGGTGCCAGGGGAAGAACGACGGGGTCATGTGTGCCGCCCGGGGCCGGTCCTCCCCGTCGGTGACGTAGAACTCGCGGTGCATCGCTACGAAGTCGTCGTACCTCCCCGATCGCTTGATCGTCAGCACGGCGTCGACGAACCTCTTCCGTTCGGTCCGGGTGAGATCGCGCTGGTTCTTTCGGCTGTACACCTTCCACCTGCCTTTCGGTCAGATGCCCCGGGGCGCGGCGGAAAGCCGTGCCGTGCCCAGTACGTCGACCGCGGCGCGTGCGGCCGCGAGGGGCGTCGGATGCGACTCGTAGTGGGCGACCATGCTGAGGCAGCTCCCGTCGGCCCGGCGCATGAGGTGCAGAGGGTCGCCGTCGATGCTGACCTCGGGGTGGACCCCGTCGCTGCGCGCGGAGCGGACGCCGGCGCCGCCCGGACCGGCGTCCGCGCGCACCCGGATCGTCCTTCCCCGGTACGTCTCGGTGACCTCCCCCGGCCCCGGTGCCCCCGCGGGATCCGTGCCGTCGCCCCTCTCCGGGCCACGGGCGAGGATCGGTTCCCACGCGGCCCCGGTCCCGGCCACGACTCCCACCCCGAACAGGGCGCGCAGCACACCCCTGCGGGTGGCCGCGATCTGCTTGCCCGCGGGACCTCGGACCTTCCTGGTCGAACACATCTGCGTCCGCCTCTCCGTATACATCGGTGTTCTTGTCGGTCAAGCCGCTTGTCGGTACGGCTGATACCGACGCCCATCAGACGGTGCGTGCCGCCCTGCGGCCCGTAACGGCTCGCCGTGCCGCCGGTCAATCCCTCAACCGTGGGAAATCGGGCCAGTTCGCGGCCACGTCGAGCCTCGGGCGTGTATGGCCGGGACAGCATGGGAGACCCGACTGCCGAAGGTGGTGGACAATGAGCGTGCCCGGACAGGTCCCCGGTCTGCGTACGGAGCGGCCGAAGGACATCGATCTGGCGGACCCCGCGTTCTGGCGGCTGCCGCGTACCGAGCGGCTGCGGGCGTTCGCGCTGCTGCGCGAGCTCGACGCTCCGGTGCGGTTCACCGCGCGTACCGGCCGGGAAGCCGGGCTCTCCTTCTACGCGCTGGTGAAGCATGCCGACGTCAAGGCCGCGAGCCGGCGGGCGGACGTCTTCGCGAGCGCGCCGGGTGTCACCGTCCCGGAACCCGCCCGCTGGGCCAAGGCCGTCTTCGGCAACTCCATGGTGAACATGGACGGCGCCGACCACGCGGGGCTGCGCCGGATCGTCTCCCGCGCGTTCACCCCGCGTCTGCTCGCGGAGGCCGAGGAGAACATCGCCCGGGTGACACGCCGGCTGGTGGACGAAGCGGTGGCCGGCCGTTCCACCGACTTCATGCGGTCGGCCCCCGCCCGTCTGCCCTTCGAGGTCATCTGCGACCTGATGGGCATTCCGGGGAGGTACCGGCCGTGGATCGCCACCCAGATCGACCACGCGTCGAGCCACGTCGGTGTGGAGCGGCGCGGACTGGCCCGGATCCGGGTGCCGGGCCGGGGGCTGCGCTCGCTCGCCCGGATGCAGCTCGTGATGGCGCGCCTCGCGCACGAGCGTCGCCGCCGGCCCACCGGCGACCTGATCTCGGCCCTGGTGCGCGCGGACGTGGACGGCCAGTCGCTCGGCGCCCGCGAACTCGGCGCCTTCTTCTCGCTGTTGCTGGTCGCGGGGGTCGAGACGACCAGAAACGCGCTGGCGCACGGGATGGCGCTGCTGTCGCGGTTCCCGGATCAGCGCGCACTGCTGGTGTCCGACCTCGACGGTCACATCGACGGAGCGGTGGAGGAGATCGTCCGGCACTCCACGCCGATCATCCAGTTCCGGCGGACGGTCACGACCGGGCACGAGCTCGGCGGGCACGCCTTCCGCCCGGGCGACAAGGCCGTGCTCTTCTACGCCTCCGCCAATCGCGACGGGTCCGTGTTCGCGGAGCCGGACCTCTTCGACATCACCCGCTCGCCCAACCCGCATCTCGGGTACGGGGGCGGCGGCCCGCACCACTGCCTCGGTGCGCACCTGGCCCGGCTGGAGATGCGGGCCCTCTTCACGGAGGTCCTCGTCCGGACCGACACCGCGCGGGCGCTCGGCGATCCGGAGCTGGTGGACTCCAACTTCGACAACCGTGTCCGCGGTCTGCCGCTGACCTTCGATCCGGTCCCGACGCCGTAGTCGGCGTCCGCCCGGGTCAGCCCGCCCATGGAGCCGAGCCGCCGCCGGGCCGGCCGAAGTCCACCGATACCGAGGAGCAGCCGTGTCCCGTAGTCGCCGTATCGTCAATCTCTGTGTGGGAACGGTCGCGGCCGGTGTGCTCGCCGTCAGCGGTGCCTCCGGTTTCCGGGTCACCGGGACCGGCTCCACCGACGGTGCCGGGCCGCATGCCGATCCGAGCAGCACGGCGGTCGGCGCCTACCTGGACTTCGGTCCCGAAGGTGTCGCCCGCATGGCGGAGATGTCCCGCTGGCTCGGCGGGAAGGAGCTGCGGGTCGGGCACAGCTACCTCCCGGGCGACCTCTGGGTGAACATCGAGGGCTCCGTCGACTTCCTGGGAGCGTGGGCGGCCTGGCGGCAGGCGCAGCCCGACCGGATGTTCGTCCTCAACACGCCGATGCTGGAGCGGAACGAGGTGCGGGTGTCGGACACCGCGGTGCGCAGACGGCTGCTCTCCGGCGCCGCGGGCCTCTACGACCGGCATTTCCGCAAGCTCGCCGAGCGGCTGGTCGGGCTGGGGATCCCGGACACCGTGATCGTGCTCGGCTGGGAGATGAACGGCACCACCTACGCCCACCGGTGCGGGCCCGACCCGACTGCCTGGAAGGCGTACTGGCAGCGGATCGTCACCGCCATGCGCTCCGTCGCGGGCCAGCGGTTCCGCTTCGACTTCGCGCCGAGCCGCGGGCGGGATGCCGTTCCCTGGACCGACTGCTATCCCGGTGACGACTTCGTGGACATCGTCGGCATGGACTCCTACGACCAGCCGCCGGGCGAGAACTTCGACGACCAGGTGCACGGCGAGTACGGGCTCCAGAAGCACGTGGACTTCGCGGCCGAGCACGGGAAGCCGATCTCGTATCCGGAGTGGGGTCTCTTCCGCAACGGCGACAACCCCGAGTACATGCGCCGGATGCTCGAATGGATGGATCTCCACCCGCCCGTCTACCAGACGATCACGGACTACTGCCCGCACGGGGTGTGGGGGTGCACCGGGAACCCCGAGGCGTCGAAGCTCTACCGGTCCTTCCTCATGGACGAGAACCGGCCGGTCCCCGACCCCGCGGGCAGCTCCCCCGGCCCCGGCGAATGGTGCTTCCCACTGTCCCTGAACGACTGGATCACCGACTGGGCGACGAGCCGGCGGATCTGCGTACGGCTCTGAGGCCCGAGGTCTCCGGCGCCGGCCTCAGTCGAGGTCGGCGCCGTCGGCGGCCCTGAACCAAGTGGGTCCGTCGGTGAGGGACTGCTTGATCCGGAAGCGTGCGAACTCGGCCAGCGGCGGCAGCGCGTCCAGGGCGAACCAGCCCACCTCCAGCGACTCGTCGTCGTTGACGCGCGGCTCCCCGCCCGTCGCCCGGCACCGGAAGGTGACGTCGAGGTACTGGCAGTGGTCCCCGTTGGGGTACTCCACCGGCTCCAGCGCCTCGGTGAGCACCACGCGTTCGGCCACACAGCGCACGGCGGTCTCCTCGTACACCTCGCGTTCGGCGGTCCGTGCGGGCTGCTCGCCCGGTTCCGGGATGCCGCCGATGACCGACCACTTGCCGGTGTCGGCCCGCCTGCCGAGGAGCACCCGCCCGTCGTCGTCGAAGACGACGGCGCTCACCCCGGGCAGCAGGAGCAGCTGGTGGCCGGCGGTGGCCCTGATCGCGCGGATGAAGTCGGGAGTAGCCATGCGTGAGAGCCTCACTTGATCTTCAGATGGTGTGACGGTCAGACAGTACGACGGGCTCTGCGGGAGCGGACCGCGGCGAGGACGAGACCGGCGGCGGCGAAGAGCGCGACGACCCCTTCGGGCAGTGCGCCCATCCGGGTGGCGGGGGTCAGCGAGGACCGCAGCGGCACCTCGTCCACCAGGGCGGCGGGGGTGAAGAACCCGGACTTCTCCATGATCGTGCCGTCCGGCCGGATGACGGCGCTGACCCCGCTGGTGACCGGTACGACGACCGCGCGGCCGTGCTCCACCGCCCGCACCTGGGACATCGCGAGCTGCTGGTAGGTCATCTCGCTGCGGCCGAAGGTGGCGTTGTTGCTCGGTACGGCGATCAGCTGACCGCCTGCCTTCACGGTGTCGCGCACGGCGTCGTCGAACGCGGCCTCGTAACAGGTGACGAAGCCGACCTCGGTTCCGGCCAGGTCGAACACCCCGACCTTGGTGCCGGAGCCGAAGTCGCGCTGGACGCGGTCGACGTCCTTGCTGAAAATGCGGGCGACCGAGCGCATCGGCATGTACTCGCCGAAGGGCTGGATGTGCCGCTTGTCGTACGTGTCCAGCGGGCCCTTGTCCGGGTCCCACTGGATGAGGGTGTTGCGCAGCTTGCCGGTGTCGGGTTCGACGACCGCGCCGATCACCGTGGGGACGCCGATGGCCCGGACCGCCCGGTCGATGACCTCCCGGGCGTCGGGGTTGCGGTAGGGGTCGAGGTCGGAGGAGTTCTCCGGCCAGAGGACGAAGTCGGGCTGCGGTACCTTGCCCGCCTTCACGTCCGCCGCGAGCTCCTCGGTGACCCGGACGTGGTTGTCGAGCACGGCGCGCCGCTGCGAGTTGAAGTCCAGGCCCAGACGCGGCACGTTGCCCTGGATCGCGGCGACGGTCGCGGTGCCGTCCTCCGCGGAGTTGTCGACCAGCGCGAGCGAGCCGAAGGCGCCCGCGACGGGGACCAGCACCGCGGCGGCGGCCATCGCGGTCGCCGCGCGCGGGAGTTCCCCGGTCGAGCGGTACGCGCGTACCTGCCGGACCGCCTCGAAAAGGCCGAACCCGCAGAGGACCACCGCGAAAGAGAGGAGCGGGGTACCGCCGAGCGCGGCGATCGGCAGGAAGGCGCTCTCCGCCTGACCGAAGGCGATCTTGCCCCACGGGAACCCGCCGAACGGCACCCGGGCCCGGACCGCTTCGTCCAGGGTCCAGACGGCCGCCGCCCAGAACGGCCAGTACGCGAGTCTGGTCACGGCGGCGATGCCGACGCAGCCCACCGCGACGAAGAGCGCCTCGGCCGCGGCCAGAGCCAGCCACGGCACCGCGCCGACGTCCTCGCCGGTCCAGTGCAGCAGCGGCAGCATGAAGCCGAGTCCGGCCAGCAGGCCCAGGCCGAACGCCGCGCGCGGGCGGCGTTCGCGCAGGACCCAGCCGAGCAGGGCGAAGCCGGGCAGCACCAGCCACCACAGGGGCCGGGGCGGGAAGCTCAGGTACAGCAGCACTCCGGAGAGTACGGCCGCGGCGGGCCTGGCCCGGGTGAGCCATCGCCTGCGGGGGCGGGACTCGGGAACGGGCGACGGTTCCTCGACGGAGGTGATGGTGGCGCTCACCTGCGGGAGTCTACGGGCGACGGCTTTGCGCGCGGCAACGGGGAGACCGGGTGTCCGGCCACACCCTCTCGGCGAGCGCCGCCAGGTCGGCCGGCGGTCCGGGTGTCAGGCCTCGGAGGGCTTGCCCGCCGCCGGGAGGCGGAGCCGGTCGCGGATGAACCGCACGGCGGCCTCCGCGTTGTCCACGGTGACGGTGAACGACATGCCGTCGCCGAGCCGGAGCAGCAGCGCCTCGCCCCGGCGCACCACGACTGCGGTGCCCTGTTCGGGACGCCAGCGGTAGCCCCACCCGCCCCATTGGCGCGGGGTGACGCGGGGGACGAACTCGGCCCCCACGACATGGGTGAGCAGGATGCGGCGGCGTGGCAGCCCCATGTGGCCGCAGCGGACCTCCAGGGCGTCGCCGTCCACCTTCACCGCGACATGGACGAAGGCGAGGGTGCCGTAGAGCATCAGGAGTCCGGCGGCGACACAGCCGACCACCGACATCACCAGGGGCACGACGCCGGAGGTCCAGTTGGAATCGAAGGCGATCTCGACCCCGAGGGCCAGGCACGCCGCTCCCACGAAGGCGAGCAGCCACTGCGCACGGTTGGTCGCCTTGCCGGTCCACACGGTGGACGGCGCCTGGGTCGAGCCGTGCGCCGCACGGCCGGGGTGGTCCGTCATGCTCAGCAGCGTACCCATGACCCGCGCACGCGCGGCGGGTGCCGCGGGTCCGATCGGGCGGTCGTCGCGGTCAGCGGGAGGCGCCCACGCCCCGCAGCAGCCGGCCCTCGGCGTAGGTGAGAGCGGCGTCCGGCAGGCCGGCCTCGTGGCCGCCGAGGAGGACGGTGAGAGTTCCGGTCGGTTCGGCCGACGGAGCGGGTTCGGCGCCGATGCGGCGCAGCGCCTGGGCGGCGACGGCGCCGGCGGATCCGAGCAGGGCAACCGGGAGGAGGCCGGGCCGGGGGAGGGCGTCGGCGACGCGGCCGGCGACCAGTTCGTAGTGGGTGCAGCCGAGGACGACCGTGCCGACCCCGTCGGGAGTGAGGGCGGCGGCCGCGGCGACGGCGCGGTCGATCGCGGCCTCGTCGGCGTACTCGATCGCGTCGGCGAGTCCCGGACAGGGCACCTCGGTGACGTCCACCCCGGCCGCGAATCGGCTGATCAGCCCGCGCTGGTAGGGGCTGCCGGTGGTGGCGGGGGTGGCCCAGATGGCGAACGGTCCGCCGCCGGCGGCCGCGGGCTTGATCGCCGGTACGGTGCCGATGACCGGCAGCGCGGGCTCCAGTTCGGCACGGAGGGCGGGCAGCGCGCGTACGGACGCCGTGTTGCAGGCGACGACCAGGGCGTCCGGCCGGAGCTCCGCGGCGGCGCGGGCCACGGCGAGCGCGAGCGCGGTGACGTCCTCGGGTGTGCGCGGTCCCCAGGGCATGGTGGCGGGGTCCGAGGAGAGCACCAGATCGGCGTCGGGGCGCAGTCGACGCACCTCGGCGGCGGCTGCCAGCAGGCCGATTCCTGAGTCCATGAGCGCGATCTTCACCCGGTCACCTTATGCCACCCCCCTCCGCGGCCGGTCGGAGTGGGGCAGACTCGGCGGATGAGCGCCGTTGCCTGGATCGCCGTGGGTTCCTTGATCGCGTGGATGTGGCTGTTGCTCGGCCAGGGGTTCTTCTGGATCACGGACCAGCGGCTGCCCGTGCGGGCGGAACCGGCGCGCTGGCCCTCGGTCGCCGTCGTCGTACCGGCCCGGGACGAGGTCGCGGTCCTGCCGGTGAGCCTGCCCTCGCTGCTGGCCCAGGACTATCCGGGCGAGGTCTTCGTCGTCCTCGTCGACGACTGCAGCACGGACGGCACCGGCGCGCTCGCGCGGGAGTTGGCGGACCGCTGCGGCGGGCTGGAGCTCCGGGTCGTCCACCCGGGTGAGCCGGAACCGGGGTGGACGGGCAAGCTGTGGGCGGTGCGGCACGGGATCGCGGTGGCGCGGCGGCGGAACCCGGAGTTCCTGCTGCTGACCGACGCGGACATCGCCCACGAGCCGGACAGCCTGCGGGAACTGGTGGCGGCGGCGGGTCCCGCGGGCCCGGACGGCTACGCCCTGGTCTCCCTGATGGCCCGGCTCCGGGTGGAGAGCTGCTGGGAGCGGCTGGTCGTGCCGGCCTTCGTCTACTTCTTCGGGCAGCTCTTCCCCTTCCGCCGGGTGAACCGGCCGGGGGCGCGGACCGCCGCGGCGGCCGGGGGCTGCGTGTTGCTGCGCGACGAGGCCGCGGTACGGGCCGGAGTCCCGGAGTCCATCCGACAGGCGGTGATCGACGACGTGTCGCTGGCGCGGGTGGTCAAGCGCACCGGCGGCCGGATCTGGCTGGGGCTCGCGGAGCGGGTGGACAGCGTCCGTCCCTACCCGGGGCTCGCGGAGCTGTGGCGGATGGTCTCGCGGAGCGCGTACGCGCAGCTGCGCCACAGTCCGCTGTTGCTGGCGGGGACGGTGCCGGGGCTCGCGCTCGTCTATCTCGCGCCGCCGGCGACGCCGGTGGCCGGTTCGGTGATGGACGATCCGGCGGCCGCGTGGGCCGGGGGGCTGGCGTGGGCGGTGATGACGGGGACGTATCTGCCGATGCTGACGTACTACCGCCAGTCGCTCTGGCTCGCGCCGCTGCTGCCCTTCACGGCCTCGCTGTATCTGCTGATGACGGTCGACTCGGCCGTCCAGCACTACCGGGGGCGGGGCGCGGCCTGGAAGGGGCGCACCTATGCCCGGCCGGAGGCCGCCCCGGAGCCGTGAGCGGGCTCCGCCCGGGGCGGCCGCGAGGGTACGCCCGTACCGGGCCTTGGCCGACGCCCCACGCGTATCCCGTGCAGGGACGATCCCCCGCCGCGCGAATCACCGCGCGGGACGTCGGTCCACCGGTCCGACCAAGCGGCGGAAACGTCCTACCGGGAGTCCTCCCGGGCACGCAGCAGCCGGGTGATCTGCTTGACGAGCTCGTCGTCGTCGGTCACAGGCTTCCCGGAAACCAGTGCGCCGAGGCGTTCCGCCGTCTGGAAGTCGTACGCGCGCTCCTGCTCCTCGCCCGGCACCCCTTCGTACTCGGCCTTGTCGCGGAAGCCGACGGTCAGGTCGACCACTTTGGCGATGAGCCAGGTGAGGATGAAGGAGAACGCGATCACCGCGAGAATGGCGAGGACCTGCTTACCGAGCAGGCCCCAGCCGCCGCCGTAGAAGAGCCCCTTCTTGCCGCTGATCCGGGCGGTGGCGAACAGGCCCACCATGATCAAACCGATCAGGCCGCCGACGCCGTGCACGCCCACCACGTCCAGGGTGTCGTCCACCCCGAACCGGTACTTCAGGGTGATGGCGAAGGCGCAGACAGCGCCCACCACCAGTCCGGTGACGACCGCTCCGAGGGTGTTGATCTCGCCACAGGCGGGGGTGATGGCCACCATGCCGGCGACGGCAGAGGAGACGACGCCCATGGTGGTGACCTTGCCCGTACGCCACTTCTCGACCAGCGGCCAGGTGACCATCGCACCGGCGGCGCCGAGCTGGGTGTTGATGAACGCCGCCGCCGCGGTGCCCTGGTCGCTCAGCGCGGAGCCGGAGTTGAATCCGAACCAGCCGAACCAGAGGAGGCCCACACCGATCACGACGAGCGGGATGTTGTTGGGCCGTTCCTCGCGCCGGGCGAAGTCGCGCGGCGCCCGCAGCACCAGCGCGACGGCGAGTCCGGCCACCCCGGAGTTGAGCTCCACCGGGAGACCTCCGGCGAAGTCGAGTGCGCCGAGGTGCTTCACGATCCAGCCGTCGGTGTCGAACACCCAGTGGGCAAGAGGGATGTAGACGATCAGGAGCCACAGGACGACGAAGACGAGCCAGCCCCTCATCGTGGCGCGGTCGGCGATGGAACCGCTGATCAGGGCCACGGTGATGATCGCGAAGCCCATCTGGAAGGTGCTGTACACGTACGTCGGGATGTGTCCGGACAGGGTGTTCAGTTCGATTCCGCGCATGAAGGCGTGATCGAGGTTTCCGATCAGGCCGGCACCCCCGACGTCCGGGCCGAACGCGAGGGTGTAGCCGATGATCCACCAGAGGAGCGTGCCGAACGCGAGTGCGGCGAAGCTCATCTTGATCATCATCAGGATGTGTTTGGTGCGCACCATGCCGCCGTAGAAGAACGCAAGTCCTGGCGTCATCAGCAGAACCATGGCGGTGGAAGCGAGCAGCCAGGCGGTGTCCCCGGAGTCGTACGCGGGCGGCATCGGCGCGGGAGCGGTGTTCATCGGCGGGCACCTCGGGGGCGTGGGGGGGCGGCTTTTTGCGGGCGGGGGCGCGGGAGGACTACGGCTTACGCAGGTCCGGCGCGGGGTGGCCGGTGAGGAGGCGGTGCACCGCCTGGCGTACGGCCTCGTGCGCCGCGGCGACGCGGACGGGACTGTCGTCCAGGAACCGGACCCAGGTACCGCATTCCCGGGGCAGTGTGCTGACTCCGAAGAGGACGCCCGAGCCGGCCAGCGAGGTGTGCAGCGTGTCGGCGATCTCGGCGGCGGGGGCGCGATCCGTGACGACGAAGACCGAGGCGACGTGGTCGTACCCGGCGAACACGCCCGGCCCCACCACTCCCCCGCCGGGTCCGGCCGGCGTCAGACGCACCGTGTCGATGCCGAGGAGGGTGCCGTCGGGGCGGGTGAACCGCAGGTCGGTGGCGAGGGTGCGGTAGTCGTGGCGCTCGCCGCGGGCGAGCCGCCCGGCGGTGACGGTGTCGCCCAGCACGACGGTCGCGACGGGGGCGACCACGACTTCGGTGCACTGGTAGAACCGTGAGTCCTTGAACAGGATCAGCGGGTCCGGCAGGTACTCGACGTAGCTGCCCTCCTCCGCCGTCAGGTGCACACGCTGGCTGGCGAAGTCGTGCTCCATCCGGAAGACCTTGGTGGCCGCCTGAGTGGTGAGATGCAGCTCGGTTCCCGGCCCGCAGCGGACGTCGATCCGGTAGCGGTCCGCCTGGGCGACCCCGCCGCCCGTCGCCATCATGTAGACGTGGCTCATGCCGGGCATGGCGGGGTCGATCCACAGCGGGCGCATGATCTGCAGAGGCGACTTCTGGTAGCGCTCGACGAGTTCGGTGCGTCCGCCCCGTACCTCGAAGGCGAGGTCGAGGATGCCCACCTTGGCCGGGGAGCCGGCCGCGAGTGTGTCGGGCACGGAGGCCAGGGCCGCCACGTCCGGGGGGACGCGGGACGCCGCGTAGTACGCGGGAGCCAGCCGGTCGGTCGTGGCGGCGGGCGGCGTGGACGGCATGTCAGATCAGCACCTTGCGGCGTGATTCGAGGTAGAGCGCGATGTCCTCGATGCCGACGCCTGTGAGGCAGTCGGTGAGGACGACGGGACGGTCGCCGCGGACTCGATGGGCGTCGGACTCCATGATGCCGACGTCGGTCCGGACGTACTGCGCGATGTCGATCTTGTTGATCACCAGAAGATCGGATTCGGTGATGCCGGGTCCCCGCTTGCGCGGCATCTTCTCGCCCTCGGCGGTGTCCAGCACGAAGAGGAAGAGGTCGACGAGTGCCGGGCTGAAGGTGAGGGTGAGGTTGTCGCCGCCGGACTCGTAGAGCAGGGTGTCGGTGTCCGGGAAGCGCTCCAGCATCTCGGCCCCGGCGGCGAGGTTCATGGTGGGGTCGTCCCGTACGGCGGTGTGCGGGCAGGCGCCCGTCTCGACGCCTACGACCCGCTCCGGGTCCAGCACTCCGGCGAGGGTACGGCGGACGTGCTGGGCGTCCTCCTGGGTGTAGATGTCGTTGGTGATGACGGCGGGGCGGTGGCCCCGCTCGATCAGCAGGGGCACGAGTGCCTCGATGAGGGCGGTCTTGCCGGAACCGACCGGTCCGCCGATTCCGACGCGCAGTACGTTGTCGTCCATGGGTGCTCCCTGAGGTGTGAGGGTCAACTGGCGAAGAGCCGGGCTTCGGCCCGTTCGTGACGCCCGGACATGACGTCCGAGGCGAAGGCGGAGGCGCCGACGTCGGCGAGTTCGCGGCGCAGCGCAGCCTCGACGGCGGTCCCGATGACGGGGGCGACGCCCCGCAGCAGGGTCTGGGCCCTGCGGTGGTCGGTGAGCCGCAGGCGCAGGGCCGCACCCGCGAAGCTCGCGCAGAAGGCGAAGAGGTCCGAGGCGACGGCCTGGCGGACCGGGACACCCGTCGCCGCGTAGATGACGCCGGCGGCCACCGCCTGGGTGCCGGGGGCTTCCCGGCGTACGACCCGGCCGGAGTAGTCGCCGATCTCGGGGTGACCGAAGACCTCCTGGGAGAGGTCGAGGAGTTGCCGGCCGGTCCGGGTGGCGGCCTGCCGCATCTCCCGGCCGAGCTTGGTCGCGAACAGGTGCTCGTCGATCCCGACGACGGCCTCCGGGTCGCCCGCACACGTCGCCCGGTGGGCCAGCGCGAGCGCGGTGGCGTCGGCGGGACCCACGGCGTGCAGCAGCAGGTCCTCCAGGAGCGACGGCAGGCTCTCCGCGTCGACCGCGCCGGCCTGCGCGAAACCCTCCAGGCTGTGCGAGAGCGTGTAGAAGCCGCTCGGGAACGCCGAGTCGGTCAGCTGGAGGCTGACCAGCAGTGGCCCGAGCCCCTGGGTGCCGCCCGCGGACCCCGCCCCGGCCATCGGAGCGGGGTCGCCCTCTTCCTGGTACACGCGTCCGCCCTAGACCAGGAAGAACAGGTGGTTGAGGGGGAGTTTCTCGGCGGGGTCGATCGTGGCGACCTTGCCGTTGAGCGTGACCTTGAAGGTCTCCGGGTCCACCTTGATGTCCGGCAGGGCGTCGTTGCGGACCATGTTGTGCTTGCCGATGGTCCGGGTCCGGCTCACGGGGAGGATCATGCGTTCCAGGCCGAGTTCGGCCGGCACCCCGGCAGCGATGCCCGCCTGCGACATGAAGGTGGCGTGGGTCGCCTGGAGAGCCTTGCCGTACTGCCCGAACATCGGCCGGTAGATCACCGGCTGCGGTGTGGGCAGCGAGGCGTTGGGGTCGCCCATCTGCGCCCAGGAGATGATGCCGCCCTTGATCACCATCTTCGGCTTGGCACCGAAGGAGTGGATGGGCCAGAGCACGATGTCGGCGATCTTGCCCTTCTCGATCGAGCCCACGTGGTCGGAGATGCCGGTGGCGATGGCCGGGTTGATGGTGACCTTCGCCAGGTAGCGCAGCACTCGCTGGTTGTCGTTGCGGGCGGAGTCGCCCTCCAGGACGCCGAGCTTGTCCTTGCAGTGGTGGGCGGTCTGGAAGGCCCGGGTGACGGACTCACCGACCCGGCCCATCGCCTGCGAGTCCGAAGAGAACATGCTGATCACGCCGAGGTCGTGCAGGACCGACTCGGCGGCGATGGTCTCGGCGCGGACCCGGCTGTCGGCGAACGAGACGTCCTCGGGGATGTCGTGGCTGAGGTGGTGGCAGACCATCACCATGTCGAGCAGCTCGTCCACGGAGTTCTTGGTGTACGGCAGCGTCGGGTTGGTGGAGGAGGGCAGCACGTTCGGCTCGCCCGCCACGCGCATGATGTCGGGTGCGTGACCGCCTCCCGCGCCCTCGCTGTGGAAGGTGTGGATGGTGCGGCCGTCGATCGCGGAGCGGGTGTCCTCGAAGAAGCCGCTCTCGTTGAGGCTGTCGGTGTGGATGGCCACCTGCACGTCGTGCCGGTCGGCGACGCTCAGGGCGTTGTCGATGACGGCCGGTGTGGCGCCCCAGTCCTCGTGGACCTTCAGTGCGCAGGCGCCGGCCACGATCTGCTCGTTCAGCGCCTCCGGCAGGCTGCCGTTGCCCTTGGCCATGATGCCGAGGTTGACCGGGAAGGTCTCCGCCGCCTGCAGGAATCGGGCGATGTTGTACGGGCCGGGGGTGCAGGTGGTCCCGTTGGTGCCGTCGGACGGGCCGGTGCCCCCACCGATGAGGGTGGTGATGCCGTTGGTCAGCGCCTGCTCCGCCTGCTGAGGTGCGATCAGGTGGACGTGCGTGTCGATGGCACCGGCGGTGGCGATGAGGTGTTCGCCGGCGATGGCCTCGGTGCCGGGACCGATGACGAGATCCGGGTGGACGTTGTTCTGGGTCTGCGGGTTGCCCGACTTGCCGATACCCGCGATGAAGCCGTTCTTGATACCGATGTCGCACTTGACGACGCCCACCACGGGGTCGATGAGGACGACGTTGGTGATGACGGTGTCCAGAGCGCCCTGGGCACTGGTGGCCTGCGGATCGGAGGCCATGCCGTCGCGCATGGTCTTGCCGCCCCCGTAGAGGACCTCGTCGCCGTACTGGCCCTCGCTGAAGTCCTTCTCGACCTCGACGACCAGGTTGGTGTCGGCAAGGTGGAAGCGGTCGCCGACGGTGGGACCGAACATGTCGGTGTACTGCTTGCGCGGCAGGATGGGCATCAGCGTGAACCCTTCTTCTTGGCCTTGTCCTTGGCCTTGGCCGGCCTGTCGGTGGAGGCCTTGGTGTCCTTGTTCTGCGGCGTTGCCTTGGCCCGCGTCTCTCCGTCGTCGGCCCAGGTGCGCCGGGGGCCGGCTCCCTCGAAGCCCTGCTCGATGGCCTTGCGTACCGCCTCGACCTTCGCGGGGTGGGAGGCGAGACTGCCGTTGAGCAGGCCGCTGAAGCCGACGAGGCGGCCCGTTCCGGCGTAGGTGCAGAGTTCCACCTCGCGCGAGCCGCCGGGCTCGACGCGTACCGAGGTGCCGGCCGGGATGTTGAGGTGCATGCCGAGCGCCTTCTGGCGGTCGAACGACAGCGCTGAGTTGACCTCGAAGAAGTGATAGTGGGACCCGATCTGGATCGCGCGGTCCCCGGTGTTGCTGACGGTCAGCTTGACCGTGCGCCGGCCCGCGTTGATCTCGATGGGGTCCTCGCCGTAGAGGTATTTCTGGCGGTCGGTCATACGGAGCTCCTGACAGCTCGGTCCGCGCCCTCGGCGATCGCGTGGGGGTGCGGGCGGGGGTGCGAATGGCTGTGGACGTCGTCGGAGTGACGATGCGTGTGCGGGTGGCTGTGGGCGTGGTCGTGCTCCTCGCCCGACGGGTGCCTGTGCATGTGGCTGTGGCTGTGGCCTTCGCCCGGCGGGTGCGTGTGGTCGTGGCCCTCGCCCGGCGGGTGGTCGTGACCGTGGTCGTGGTCGTGGTCGTGGTCATGAGGGTGGTCGTGACCGTGGTCGTGGCCCTCGCCCGGCGGGTGGGTGTGACCGTGCCCGTGGTCGTCGGCCGCGGTGAGCCCGGCGGTGATCCCGTCGTCGGCCCGCTCGCTCCAGCGGCGTCTGGCGTCGGCGACCCGCTCGGCGAGGACCCTGATCAGCGCGGCCCGCGACACCGGGGGGCCGGCGCACTCGATCCGTACCCCTGTCCGGTCGGCCGGGCCGGGGACTGCGGGCGACCGCGGTACGGCGAACGCGGCCGGGAGCAGCACCACCCGGTCCGCCCCGAGGAGGAGGCAGCGCCTGACGCCCTCGGCGGAATCCGGATCGCCTCCGGTGAACGCGACCTCGACCAAGGCGTGGTGGCCGTAGCGGTGGACCAGGCTCGCGACCCGGTACAGCTCGGCGTCGTCGAAGGGGTCGCCCGCCGGGGCGGTGACGAGCAGCGACGAGGTGACCGGGACACGGCTGGCCGCAGCGCGTAGCCAGGCGATCAGATGTGTGGTGGTGCCGAAGGGCTCGGCCAGCAGGGCCCTCGGTTCCCGGGAGCCCTCGCCTCCGGGCAGCGCGCGGAGGGTACGGGCCGTGTCGGCCACGAGTCGCGGGTCCCGTCCCAGAGTCATCGGGACCACGCAGAGCTGCTCGGGCCCGGGACGCCTTTCGGCCACGGCGCGGTAGAGCTCGCGCCCGCTGGACACGACGACGACCCCGAGCGTCTCCAGGTCACGGAGCGCCTCTCCGTGCGCCGCCTCGTGACCGCACACGGCGACCACGCGGCAGTCGTCCGGCAGCGCGTTCATCCGCCGATGGGGTCGTGACAGGACACCAGCTTGGTGCCGTCGACGAAGGACGCCTCGATCTGCAGCAGTCCGAGCATCTCGCGTACGCCGGGCATGGTGTCGTCCTCGCCGACGACGTGACGGCCGAGTTCCATGCAGTCGGCGACGCTCTTGCCGTCCCGGGCGGCCTCCAGGATCGCCTCGGAGATCAGCGCCACGGACTCGCTGTAGTTGAGCTTGAGCCCGCGGCCCTGGCGCTTGCGCGCCAGGTCGGCCACGACGTACACCAGCAGTTTGTCGATCTCGCGTGGTGCGAGGTTCATCGTCGGTACCTCTCAGTGCGTGCGGACGGTCGTGGAGGGGGGCTCGGGCCCGGCGGGGTCAGCCGCTCCGGCGGAAGCGTGGCAGCAGAGGGACGGCCGCCATGAGCACCCAGGTCGTGAGGATGAACGGCCAGGTGAAGGTGTGGCCGCCGAAGGGTTTGAAGAGCGAGGTGAGCGAGGCCGTCAGCCCGGTGGTGGCGGCTGCGCCGAAGAGGGCATAGACGCCGTTCCACACCGTGGCGGTGAGGAACACGGCGCCTACCGCGATGGCGACGAGCACGGCGTTGTAGCCGTAGATGCCGTTGGCGATCGACGCGGTGGGGGCGCCCAGTGCCCAGGCGGCGACGATCCCGACGACGCTGCCGGCAGCCGCGTACAGGAGGACGCGCACCCCGGCGAAGGCGAGGCCGACCAGCATGATCAGTCCCACGTACCACTCGTCCACCAGGAAGATCTGCGACACGTTGGTGAAGAAGGCGTGCCACAGGTCGTTCCAGGAGATGCCGGTGTCCCCGCTCGTCGTGCTGGACACGGCGTCGGGGGCGCCGTGCCAGATCCTGGCGAACGAGGGTGCGCCGAGCACCATGACGCCGGACACCAGGCAGAAGGGCGCGGTGAGGGCGGTCAGTCCGTAGGGGGCGAGGAAGGTGGTGAGCGCCGCCATCAGCAGGGTGCACATGATCGCGCCGACGACGGCCAGGACGTACGTGGCCGGGTGGTGCCCCAGCGAGGTGACGAGGGCGATGCCGGTCAGGCAGCCGCAGTAGCCCTGGAGACCCTGCGCGATGCCGGTACGGTCGGCTCCCAGCGCCCAGGCGGTCGCGGTGGAGATCAGTGTGCCGAGGGTGGCGAAGAGACCGATGCGCCAGCCGGCCGCCCAGAGCCCCGCGAGGATCAGGACACCGGTCCAGAGGGCGGGTTGCAGATCCACCTGGCCCACTCCGCGCACCGATGCCAATAGATACGCGCTCGGCTGTCGTCGTTCGAGTTTCCGGACCACGTCCGGCTCCGTCATGGACAAGGCGTACTCCCGCGATGCGGAGAGCTCCACTCTCCTTGGACGGCATGAAGGGCGAGTCATCAGGACTCACTCACATCCCATTACGTCCACAAGGAAGCTCATCCAACCCTCTGGGAGTGCCGATGTTGAGCCGCCCGGGTTCAAGCCGGGACCGGAGTGCGCGCTGTGCTGCGGCGGACCCGGTGCCGCTCCATAGGTTCGGCTGATGACCCCGACGCCGTTCGCTCATCACCGACCGCACCCCGACCACCCACCCGAGGCCCGGATCACCGTCGTCGCCGCGGTCGCGGTCGGGGGTGCGGCCGGCGCGGCGGCGCGCTACGGCGCCGAACTGATCTGGCCGACCGGCACTGCCGCGTTCCCGTGGACGGTCCTGCTGATCAACGTCGTCGGCTGCTTCCTCATGGGCGTCCTGATGGTGACCGTGAAGCTCCGCCTTTCCGGCACCCATCCGCTGGTCAGCCCGCTCCTGGGCACCGGTGTGCTGGGCGGCTTCACGTCGTTCTCGCATTACGTGGACGACGTCCGGGAGCTGTTCGACAACGGGCAGCCCGGATACGCGGTCGGCTGCCTGTCGCTGACGGTGGTGGGGGCGCTGGCCGCCGTCACGGTGGGAGCCTTCGCCACGCACGCGCTCCTCGGAGACCGCCGCAACTCCCGGGAGGAGGCGTGATCGGCGACTGGCTGCTCGTCCTCGTCGGCGGGCTGGTGGGTGCCCCGCTGCGTTATCTGCTCGGAGTGGGCGCCTCGCACCGTCTGCGCTCAGCTTTTCCTTGGGGCACCTTCGCGGCCAACGCGGCCGCCTCACTGGTGCTGGGCTTCGTCTCCGCCACGGCGTCGGACGGAGATCTGGGGACCCGGACCCAGCTCCTCCTCGCCACCGGCTTCTGCGGGGCCCTGTCGACCTGGTCGACGTTCTCGTACGAGCTGCTGACCCTGACATCGACGAGGCGCCTGGCGACGGCCGGGAGTTATCTGGTGCTGAGCGTGGGCGCGGGTGTCGGGCTGTCCTTCGCAGGTGCGGCGGTGGCCGGAGGCATCTTCTGAAGGCGCTCGGCACCCCGTTGCGGGCCGTCGGGCCGGAGTCCGCCCGTCCTCCCAAACCGGGACGCGGCAGGATCTTACGACAGCGGGCCATGCGCTCTTTACACGATCACTACAGCCCATGGTGACCCTTTTGAGGAAGTTCGCTCGCATTGGCGAACTCAGCTGGCGCACAACTCGCGAAACAACCTTCTGGGCGGCCTCCCCAACTAGCACATCGTGGGCTTAACTTAGGTGGCATGACCTCCCCCCGCTCCAGCTACGGAAGCGGCTACTACGCCGCACCGTCGTTCGCCGACACTCCGATCTACGACTCCCTGGTCGCGGAGCGAGGCACGCCTCAGATCGCGCCGATCCGAGTGCCCGCCGCCTACGAGACCGGCAACAGCTTCCTCCCCGCGCTGCCGTCCTCCCTGCCGGCCCTTCCCGCAGCTCCTTCCCAGCCCGCCGGTTCTTATGGCTATCAGCAGCCCATGGCGCAGCCGTACCAGCCGCAGGCTCCGATGCATCCCGCGCAGATGCAGCCCGCACAGCTGCAGCACGCCCCCGCGCCGTACATCCCGCAGCAGCCCTCGCCCATGCGGGGCTATCCGCAGCAGCAGACGCCCGCCCGGGGGTTCCCCGCGCAGCAGACCCCTGCGCGCGGCTTCCCGCAGCAGCAGGCTCCGGGGCGCGGTGGCTACCAGCAGCAGCAACAGCCGCCGAGGCCCGCGCCCGCCACCGGCTACGAGGCGATGCGGCCGGCGGCACCCCGCCCGGCGCCGGCACCTTCCCCGTACGAGGACCCGTACGACCGGCCGTACCAGGGCCGGGGGTACTGACCTCCCACGCGCGGAGGGACGGCTCCGGGCGGGCGCGGGGTGCCGGAGGACCCTGACAAAATGAGTGCATGGCGCCTCCCGTTCTGCACTCCATCCATCTCCACCCCGTCAAGTCGCTGGCGGCACTGACCGTCGACGAGGCCCTGGTCGAGCCGTGGGGACTCGCGGGCGACCGTCGTTGGATGCTGGTGAACGGGGCGGGCACAGCTGTCACACAGCGTCAGGAACCCCGTCTGACGGGGATCTCCGCGACGCCGCTGCCTGGCGGTGGGGTGGAACTGTCCGCGCCCGGCAGGGAGCCGCTGGCGGTGGCGGTGCCGGAGCACTCGGACACGGTCGTCGTGGAGCTGTTCGGGAAGAAGTCCGAGGTGGTCGAGGCGGCACCGGCCGCGCACGCCTGGCTGAGCGGGTTCCTCGGGGCGGAGGTCCGGCTCGTCCACCAGGACGAGCCGTCGTACCGGAGGCCCGTCGACCCGGCGTACGCGCGGCCCGGGGAGACCGTCAGCCTCGCGGACGGGTACCCGCTGCTGGTGACCACCACCGCGTCGCTGGACGCCCTCAACGCGCTGATCGCGAGGGGCGACCACCCGTGGGAGGGCCCGCTGCCGATGAATCGGTTCCGGCCCAACGTCGTGGTGGACGGCACCGTCCCCTGGGAGGAGGACGGCTGGCGGCGGATCGTGATCGGAGCGGTCGCCTTCCGGGTCGTGAAGCCGTGCGCGAGGTGTGTGGTCACCACCGTCGACCAGTCGACGTCGGAGCGGGGCAAGGAGCCGCTGCGCACGCTCGCCCTGCATCGCAGGTCGGGGACGAAGCTGCTCTTCGGCCAGAACCTCGTGCCGGAGAGTACGGGAACGGTACGCGTCGGTGACGCGTTCCGCGTTCTCGGGTGAACCCTGTGCGGCCGGCCGGGAACGGTGCGGGGGCACAACCGCGTTGGGGGTGGTGAGGCCGCTCTCCGCACTCCTCGGAGCGCACGCGAGCGCTTCGGGCGGGGTGCGCGACGGGGAGACGAGGGGGGCGAGGGCTGTGCGGGCGGTCTCGGGGGTATGGCGCTGGCGGCACAATCCCCTGTGCCGGGGAACGGATCGCCGCGAGGCGTGGCTGGCGCTCTGCGCGCTCCTCCTCATGGTGGCCGTCGCGCCCGCCGTCGGCTGGCTCTGCGGTCTGCTCACCGATTCCGCCCTGCGCGACACGATCCGGGAGCAGCACGCGCACCGCCACCGGACGAGCGGGATCGTGCTGAGCGTGTCCATGAGCCCGGCCGCGATCTCCGGCGACCCGGAGAGCGGCGCCGACCCCGCGACCCGGCAGACGGTGACGGCGAGCTGGAAGGCCCCGGACGGCGGTGGGCGGCACGGCACGGTCCCGACCGCGGCGCGTGTGCGCAAGCCCGGTGAGCGGGTGCTGATATGGACCGACGACCGCGGCGCTGTCGCCCCGCGCCCCATGGACGTGCCCACCGCGCACATACACGCGGGCCTGGCCGGGACGGGTGCGTTCCTGCTGACGGCCGGAGTCGTGGAGGCGGTCCGGCGGACCGTGGTGCGGTGCATGGTGCGACGGCGCTACGAGCGACTGGACCGGGCCTGGGCGACGGCGGGCCCCGACTGGGGCAGAACCGGGACGGGCTCCTGAGCGGCTCGCCGACAGCGCCCGCGACGGTCCCCGAGCACCCCCGCGCGGTTCCCCGTACGGCCTCGGGGCTATCGTCCGCAACAGGCTCCCGGTATGGGTGAACCGCGCTCCGGACCGGGCCGACGTCCTTGTCCGGGGCCCCACTTCGGCGAGGGGGGTGCCTCTATGTCGTTCGTCAAGGCATCCCTGTCGGGCTTGGGGTGGTTCGGGTGGTGGGGTTATGCGGCGAGTTCGACGTCCTTCGGTG
>NZ_JBHWZJ010000104.1:0-20989 GCF_042728415.1 Streptomyces sp. NPDC060198
GTCCGGGCCCTGCCGTCGTACCGGGCGTGCCGCCGCCGCGCCCGTGCGGACCGTGCGGGCTGTCTCCACGGCCCGGTGGGGGGCTATCCCCACCACGGATCCGGTGCTTCGCCCCATGGTTCGGCGAGGTGCGCTCCGGAAGGCTTGGAACACGGGGAAACCGCCCGTGCCGAGTTTCAGGAGACCACAAGTGAAGACGTCCGTATCGAGTACCGCGGCCCGGGACGGCGAAGCCCGTTCGCCGTTCGCCGCGCGTGCGCGGGGGCTGACCAAGGCGTACGGCGACGGCGAGACCCGGGTGGTCGCGCTCGACGCGGTGGATGTCGACATTCCCCGGGGGCAGTTCACCGCGATCATGGGTCCCTCGGGTTCCGGCAAGTCCACGCTGATGCACTGCCTGGCCGGTCTGGACACGGTCTCCAGCGGCAAGACCTGGGTCGGCGGGACCGAGATCACCAAGCTCGGCGACAAACGGCTGACCCGGCTCCGCCGTGACAGCATCGGCTTCGTCTTCCAGGCGTTCAACCTGCTCCCGACGCTGACCGCGCTGGAGAACATCACCCTGCCGATGGACATCGCGGGCCGCACCCCGGACCAGGCGTGGCTGGACCTCGTCGTGGAGACGGTGGGACTGGCCGGGCGGCTCACGCACCGTCCCACGCAGTTGTCCGGCGGGCAGCAGCAGCGGGTCGCCGTGGCCCGGGCCCTCGCCGCCCGTCCCGAGATCATCTTCGGTGACGAGCCGACCGGGAACCTGGACTCCCGGGCCGGCGCCGAGATCCTCGGCTTCCTGCGGCACTCGGTCGACGCCCTGGGCCAGACCATCGTCATGGTGACCCACGACCCGGTGGCCGCTTCCTACGCGGACCGGGTCCTCTACCTCGCCGACGGACGGATCGTCGACGAGATGCACGCGCCCACGGCCGACGCGGTGCTGGAGCGGATGAAGTCCTTCGACTCCCGGGGCAGGACGTCGTGACCGTGCTCCGTACCTCCCTGCGCAACGTCCTCGCGCACAAGGGCCGCATGGCCTTGTCGGCGGTCGCCGTACTGCTGTCCGTGGCCTTCGTCTGCGGCACGCTGGTCTTCACCGACACCATGAGCACGACCTTCGACAAGCTCTTCGCGACGAGCTCCGCCGACGTCACCGTCAGCCCGCCGGAGACCGACGACCAGCAGCAGACCGGAACACCGGCCTCCGTGCCCGCCTCGCTCCGGGCGGAGCTGGAGAAGGTCCCGGGTGTGGCCCGGGTGGTGCCCGGGGTCGGCAGCCAGCAGGCCACCGTCGCCGACAGCCACGGCCAGGACATCGGTTCCGACACCGGCGCGCCGACCGTCGTCACCAACTGGAACCCGAACCAGACCAAGTCCGTCGACATCACCTCCGGCCACGCCCCGGCCACACCCGGTGAGGCCGTGCTCGACGCGGACACCGCGGCCGAGCACCACCTGGCCCTCGGCGACTCGCTCCGGGTCATCGCCGCACCCGGGGACGCCGAGGTGACCCTCAGCGGCATCGCCACGTACAAGACCACCAACCCGGGTGCGGCCGTCGTCTACCTCGACACCTCCACCGCCCAGCGGGTGCTCCTCGGCGACCGCACCGCGTACACCGACTACGCCCTGGACGCCGCGCCCGGGATCAGCGACGACCAGCTCAAGGCGAGGGTCGAGGCCGCCCTGGGCGGCCCCGACTTCCAGGTGCTGAGCGCCGCCGAGAAGACGGCCCAAAACCAGCAGGACATCGGTTCCTTCCTCGATCCCATGAAGTACGTACTGCTCGGCTTCGCCGGGATCGCCGTCCTCGTCGGCATCTTCCTGATCGTCAACACCTTCTCGATGCTGGTCGCCCAGCGCACCCGCGAGATCGGGCTGATGCGGGCCGTCGGGTCGAGCCGCCGACAGGTCAACCGCTCGGTACTGGTGGAGGCGGTGCTGCTCGGCGTCGCCGGATCGGTGGCCGGGATCGGCGCGGGCATCGGCCTCGCCGTCGGCCTGATCGAGCTCATGGGCGTGCTGGGGATGCACCTGGACACCGCCGACCTGACGATCAAGGCCGCCACCCCGCTGATCGGTCTCGCCCTCGGTGTCGTGGTGACCGTCGTGTCCGCGATGCTGCCCGCCCGCCGGGCCGGCGCCATCTCTCCGATGGCCGCCCTGCGCGATGCCGGAACCCCTGCCGACGCCCGCGCGGGACGCGTCCGTTCCGTGGTCGGCGCGCTCCTCACCGCGGCGGGCGGGACCGCCCTGGCGCTGGCCGCGTCCGCGTCCACGACCTCGGCCGGTTCCGGGCTGCTCGCGATCGGCGTACTGCTGACACTGGTCGGGTTCGTCGTCGTCGGTCCGCTGCTCGCCGGGCTCGTCGTACGGGTACTGGGCTCACTCGTCCTGCGTGTGTTCGGCCCGGTGGGCCGGCTGGCAGAGCGCAACGCGCTGCGCAACCCGCGCCGTACCGGGGCGACCGCGGCGGCGCTGATGGTCGGTCTCGCGCTGGTCGCGAGCCTGTCGGTGGTCGGCAACTCCATGGTCGCTTCGGCGACCGCCCAGATGGACAGGTCCGTCGGCGCCGACTTCATCATCCAGGTGGGCGACGGCGACCCGATCAGCCCGGCCGCCGCCGAGGCGGTCCACGCGGCCGGACATCTGGCCCACGTCACCGACCGTACGGACGTCGCCGCGACCGTCATCGCCCCCGACGGCACCAGGGACAAGACGGAGATCGCGGCGGGATCGCCGTCCTACACCGAAGATCTCCGGGCCAAGACCGTGCGGGGACGGCTGATCGACGCCTACGCCCCCGGCGCCATGTCGGTGCCCGAGGGCTGGGCGGCGGAACACCGGGTCACCCTCGGCAGCCGGCTCGGCGTCGCCTTCGCCGGCGGTACCACGGCCCAGCTGACGGTCGGAGCGATCACCTCCGACGACACGGTGTTCGACAAGGGCGCCATGTACATGAACATCGACGAGGCCAGGCGCTATCTGCCGGCCGCCGAATTCCCGCTGAACAACATGATGTTCGCCGCCGCGCGGCCCGGCCAAGAGGCCCGAGCGGCAGCGGCGCTCAAGGCGGCAACCGCCGACTACCCGCAGGTCAAGGTCCGGGACCAGGCCGCCTACAAGGACATGGTCGAGCAGCAGCTCGACCAGTTGCTCAACATGATCTACGCCCTGCTGGCACTCGCCATCATCGTCGCCGTCCTCGGAGTGGTGAACACCCTCGCCCTCTCGGTGGTCGAACGCACCCGCGAGATCGGGCTGATGCGCGCCATCGGACTCTCCCGGCGCCAGTTGCGCCGGATGGTCCGCCTGGAGTCCGTGGTCATCGCCCTGTTCGGCGCGGTCCTGGGCGTGGCCCTGGGCCTGGGCTGGGGCGTCACCGCGCAGAAGCTGCTGGCCCTCGCCGGGCTGGGGGTGCTCAGCATCCCGTGGACCACCATCGGCGTCGTCTTCCTCGGCTCCGCGGTGGTGGGCCTGCTGGCCGCGCTCTTCCCGGCCTTCCGCGCCGGGCGGATGAATGTCCTGAAGGCCATCGCCACGGAGTGAAAGGCTGTCCGCGGGGTGCCGGGGGTGGCGGAGCTGGTCATGACACGTCACATCACCGGACTCCAGGTGCTCACGGACACCGACGCCGCCGCCAGGTCGGCACGACCGCCCCCGGACACCGACACATGACGAGGAGATCCGATGAACCGTCGATCCACCCTTCGGCCGGCTCTGTCGGCGGTGTCCGGGGCCGCCGCGCTGCTGCTCATCTCCTGTTCGAGCGGCGGCGGGGACGACCGGCGGACGACGGACGGGCGCGCCTCGCACTGGGGGAAGGACATGGGCGCTCCGGAAGCATCGGCGTTCATGAAGGTGGCGTTGCCCGAGAGCGCGACGGAGGTGAAGGGCGCCGTGCAGATCAATCCGCAGGAGGACGTCTACCTGCTCTCCTTCGTGACCGACGAGAAGACAGCGGTCGGGGTGGCGGAGGACCTGCGTCCCGAGCAGCCCCTGCGCGCCAGGAAGCAGGACCTCTCATCCCCCACCGATCTCTTCGGGCACCTCGGCCTCGCCGAGCCCCGGAGCGAGAAGGGTGTCCGCTGGGCCGGGGTCTGCCCGCCCTGCGTGGGCGACAGCCGCCGGAGCGAGGTCCAGTGGATCGAGATCCACCTCCTCCCACTGGACTCCGGTACGACCCGGGTGTACATCCAGGCGTTCTGACCGGCCAGGGCCGCCCCGGTGCGCGCAGGGCCGGTCAGTGCCGTACGAAGGCGAGATCCCGTGGCCGCAGGTGCTCGCGTGGCCCGGCCGACCGCAGGACCACGTCCAGCACCCGCGCCGGGTCGGCCGCGTAGGCGTGTGAGAACCACGCCATGTTGGCCTCCACCACGGCCCAGCGGTGACCTGGGCGGTACGGGTCCAGCAGTTGCCCCACGTCCACGACCACGGCACTCGGCAGCGTGCCCCCGGCTGCGGCGGCCAACCGGTCGGCGAACTCCGTGATCCGCGCGGCGGTGGCCCGGTCGGCGCGGTCCGTACCGAGCGGGCGGGGGTCCAGCCGGCCGAACACCGCGTACCGGCTCGCCGTCGCGATCCGGCCGTCCAGCAGAAACAGCCGGTACTCGGCCGCGAAGGTCGCCACCTCGGACAGCAGCACAGGTGTTGCCGGGTCCAAGGAGGAAGGGAGCCGGGAGCCGTCGGTGTGGACGCCGGCGGGGAAGGACTTGTCACGGGGCGGCTTGACGAACGTCGGCCGGTCGATCGCCCACGCGTCCGCGAGGGTCCCCGCCCGTATCCGGCGGCCGGTGAACTCTTCCGGCAGCTCGGCGAGCCAGCCGTCCGTCGGCTCCAGCAACGCGGTGGCGAGCCGGCCGGCCAGCCGCGCACCCGCGACCGGTCCCCCGTACCAGTACGCAGGGCCTGCCAGGCCGGGCTCCTCCGCCGCCCTGACCGGCATACCCCGGCCCGCCGACTCGACGGCCAGCAGTTCCATCGTCGACGTCCGCCGCCCAGGCATGACCAGCACCGCGATTCCCTCCTGCGCCCCGCGGACCAGCAGCCGCACCAGGTCGTGCCCGAATCATTCGCGTCGGACCAGCGGGCGGTATCCGGTGCGGTGCTCCTCCAGGAGGCGTGACGTGACGCCGCCGTAGGTCGGCGCCCCCGCAGGAGGTTCAGCAGGTCGCGCTGGACGAGATCCGGATCCCGGTGACGCTGAAGGCGTTGGCGAACACGGTCGAGGTGTTCGGCGGGAGGCAGATCGAGGTGCCGTCCTGGAGCCGCAGGTACACCACGTCGTCGTTCCGGGTGTTCACCACCCCGTAGTGCGGCCTGGGCGTCACGGCCTGATAGCCACTGGTGACGTCCTTGAACATCGAGATCGGCGTACCCGCGAGCAGCGCGCTGTTGTTCAGGTAGAAGCAGACGTACGGATACGGGCAACCGTGGGTGGGCGCCTCCGCGTGAGCCGCGGACGCGCCGGTCACGGACATCCCCGCGACAGCCACGCCCACGCCCACGAAGCTCGCGAGCCTTCGGATGACGGGTTTCATCGAACCTCCAGAGATCTACCGATCGTTCGACCCGCTGCGCCGGACGTCGTCCACGGCGGGACCAGGACGTGGCCCTGCGGCGCGACGCAAGCAGCTGATCACCAAATGAGCTCCCAGGAACCGGAGTTGTGGCTCCCTGCTCACCAGGTAGACGTCGGACGAGCCACGCCGGTTGCACCCCGCCCGTGACCAGCGGCCCCGGGAGACGAACGTGCGGCGGGCGGAAGCACGCACCCGGTGCCGTCCCACCGCCGGGCGGACGCGCTTGGGCCGGCAGGGCCGGGATCGGCGCACGGTGCGGGCCGGCCGTTCCGAGCTGGTCCGGGGATCCCAGCGCCCACGACCTCGCAGAGGCCCGGGTCAGACCCGCTCCTTCCTCCGGACGCGCACGACGTACTCGACCACGAGCGTCAGGACCACCAGCGCCAGACAGGACACGAACCCGAGCAGCCCGGACGCGATGACGAAGACCGGGCGCAGGTCCGTGCACTCCAAGGCCGAGGAGCAGCCGAGGGCGTGCGGGTCCGTCCGTGGGCCCATCGCGTCCCGGCCGATGACGGCGCAGACCACGGAGGCCGCGGCTCCGACGGACAGCCCGATCCACCGCAGGCGCCGGGTTCCCCACCAGGACGCGATCCACCCCGCGAGGATCACCGTGGGCAGAGTGAGTACGCGGACGAGCACTACGCCCATGTGGAATCCCTCCGTGGCACCCTGGTCCTGCCGGTCCGCCGCTGGGTGCGTGGTTGCCCATGTCGGCCAGGTTCACGGTTCGTCGGCCGCGCCGGCCGGTCGACCCTCGCACACGTCCGGCCCCGCGCCTCACATCTGATGGTGGGCACCGAGCCGAGAGGACGGGCCGCTCGGCATGAGGAGAGGCAGTGGCCGGCGGCCGGCCGGGGCTTCTCGTCGACGACCCCGGCGGGACGCAGGAGGCCAGGGTCTCGGCGAGGCGCCCGCCGGCGACCTCTTCAAGCGCCCTGGCCGAGCATGTCCAGCACCAGGGGGACGAGTTCGTCCGGGTCGGCCCCGGCGAGTGCTCCCAGGGTGCCGCCGTGGCGGCACAGCACGATGCCCACGAACGCCGCCACCGCCAACTCCGCCCGCAACCGCGGCCGGTCCAGACCCTCGCGGGTGAAGCGCTCGCACAACGGCTCCACCAGACGCCACTGGAGCTGCTCCGTGGCGGCATCCCGGACGCTCGGCTCCTTCAACGGGTCGACCGCCGAACGGAAGATCGGCCCCGGACCGCGAAGGTCCACACCACTCACCAGCCCGCGGTTGCGCTCGGGTTCCAACAGGTCGGCCGGCCGGACGCCCGCACGGTCCAGGTCGAGCACCGCGAGGTACAGCTGCGCCTTGCCCCCGAAGTAACGGGCGATCAAGGCCGGATCCACACCGGCACGCTCACCGATCTCCCGCGTGGTACTGCGGTCGAAGCCACGTTCGGCGAACAGGCCGGCAGCCGCCTCCAGCAGCAGTTGCCGACTCCGGGCGGCGTCCCGCCGCCTGCCCTCGCTCACCGGACGGGTCCGCCCGGTACCGCGGTCACGCTGTCCTCGGCGCTCTCGGCGTCGGCGATGCTCTCTTCCATCAACAGTTCCTCGTCCACGGTTTTGGCGGTCGCCCCGGACTCCCCTGCCCGGGCCCGTCCGGGCAGGACGATCGTAACGATCCCGGCGACCACCCAGATCGCACAGCCCAGCCAGGCGGCGGCCTGGTAGCCGCTGTCCGCAGGCAGGATCCGGCCGGGGGCTGTGTGCGCCTCCAGGACGACCGCGCTGACGACGCTGCCGGTGGTGTAACCGATGGTGCGCACCACCTGGTTGAAGCTGATGGCGCTGCCGGTCTCGTGCGCGGGCACGGCGTTGACGATCAGTCCGGGCATCACAGCGAAGGTGCAGCCGACACCGAGTCCGGCGACGCCCATGATGACGAAGAGCTCCCACAGACTGCCCCGGGCGCAGAGGAACAACACCATCGACACCAGGGAGATCCCGCAGCCGATCGGCAGCACCGCCGCCGTGGACGTCCGCCGGACCAGCAGCGGCACCAGCTTGTTCGAGGCCACGCTGGCGGCCGAGAAGGGCAGCAGCACCAGCCCGGTCACCAGCACCGACGTGCCGAAACCGTAGCCGGTGGAGGCCGGGGTCTGGGCGAAGCGGGTGATCAGCGACATCATCATGTACATCGCCACACCCGCTATGAGGCCGGCGAGGTTCGCGGTCAGCACCGACCGGTTGCGCAGCGTCCGCAGGTCCACCAGGGGATGGGCGGTGCGCAGTTCGTGGAAACCCCAGCCGGTCAGGAGCAGCAGCGCGAAGATCACCAGGCCCAGCACCCGGGCCGAGGTCCAGCCCCAGATCTCGCCCTCGCTCAGCGCGAGCAGCAGCGAGGCCAGTCCGACGGCGAGCATCGCCGCCCCGGGGGCGTCCAGGGGCCGCTTTTCCCGTCCGCCCGCCTGCGGTACGACCAGGGCGGCGGCGAGCAGGGCGAGGCCGCTGATGATGGCGCCGAACCAGAAGGCGGCATGGACGCCGATGGTCTGGGTGATCAGTCCGGTGAGCGGATAGCCGAGTCCGACGCCGGCCACGGTGGTGATGGAGAGCATCGCGACCGCCGAGCGCGACCGCCCTCCCGGCAGGGCGTCGCGCGCGGTGGCGATGGCCAACGGGACGAGGCCGAGGCCCACTCCCTGCATCCCGCGCCCGGCGACCAGGAAGCCGAAGCCGAGGGGAAGCGCGGCCAGCACGCTGCCGGCCAGCACCGTCGCGAGGGCTCCCAGCACCACCCGCCGCCGGTGGGGGCCGTCGCCCATGCGCCCCATCACGGGGGTGGCCAGGGATCCGACGAGCAGGGTGACCGTGAGCGACCACTGGGCGTCGGACAGGGACACGTGGTCCACCTCGGCGATGGTCGGCACCAGCGGAGCCCCGAGGCTGCTGATCACCGCGACCACCGTGCCGATGAACACCAGTACCGGGACCAGGGCCCGTTGTCGCAGGTCGGCGGTGGCACGAGGGGCGTTCATGGGCATGCTCTCCCGAGATTGTCATCAAGTGATGTCTTCAGATGATGACATGTGTTCGCAACGCCCTGCACGGCCGACTACGAGGCGACGACCGCAACCACCGCCCGCCACGAGCACCGGCCCCGCGGCTTCGGCCCCGTCGAGCGCCGAGGCCGCCCGCATCGCGCCGAGAAGCAGCAGTTCGCCGGGGAACGGGATGCCACTCGCCGACATTGCGATCTTCGGGGTGGCGCCGATGCTCCGTACCAGGCCGGTCGGAGGCTCGTCCAGACAAGTCCTCGCCGGCCCGGGCGTCGCCGCCCGCCCGCGGGGCCCGCGGCGCTCCCACACCGCTCTTCGCCGGCCCCTCGACGGCGGTCGCGCCCCGAGAGCTTTCCTCGCATGCGCGACATGGCGCGAAGCAGCGCGGAAGGTGGTACCTGAGGCGTGGCGGAAACGAGAGGGGCGATCGCGCGGATCCCCGTTCACGAATGACAGGAACGATACGAATGGCGGGAACGATGCTTCGACGACCCGTCCATTGCCCTTGTGCGACACAGGAGGCAGGAGGCCGTCCGCCTGATCCCACCCGGTGCGCACGGTCGGGCTCGGTCCGGACCGATCCGCTCCGAGAGGTACGGACGACCCCGGGGACACGGGACACGCACTGAACTTGTCGTTCAACCAGAGGCGTTCGGCCAGGACGCGACAACGGTGACCCGGGCGGTCCAGGTCCCGGGTTCCCGAGGCGGATCCCAGGTCACACCGACGCGCGCCTCGTGGAAGTCGTGCGCGAGTCCCACCACCAGGGCCGCCGAGGCGGCCCGTGCCTCGGCAGGGTCGGCGTTGACCGGAACGTCGGCGAGGCGCCCGCATTGCATCCCGCCGTCCACGGTGAGGACACTGTGGCGCCAGCCCTCCGGCGTCGCGAGCAGGACGATGCCCTTCGGCATACCGAAGGGAGGCCGCCTCTTGCTCTCCCGCTTCCGTCTCGCCATGGAGCCGTCCAACCTGGTCAGCTTCCTGACGCTTCGAGCGGGCGGCACCTCAGATGTAGCGGGGCCTGGTGCCGACTTCGTCGTGGGCTGGATGGTCTCGGTGCACCCGTCAGACCTCATCTCAGACCTACGGACACCCGTGTTCGCCACACCGCGCGTGCGGTCTCCGCCCCACGCGAAACGCCCCCGGAAAACACGAATCCCCAGGTCAGAACGATTCTGCCTGGGGACGCTCGGTGGGGCGGGTGGGACTCGAACCCAAAAGCGTGATGCCTCTCACCTGCGGAAACGCCACAGAGGCGGACATTCGCATCCTGCTGCGTCCCGCTCCGTTCTCCTCGATCCCCGTCAACCACGGTGCCGTGCGGTACGTACCGCACGGCCACGGGGCAACCCCTGTCCCTGCAGTAGGAGACGGCCACCCGGCGCACTCGCTGCAAGGCAGCCAACCGCACGGCTCACCCGTGGCGCATGCTGCCGGCTCCGATACCGCCTCTCCCCCTGTACGCCACAGTCACGCTCTGCTACGAGCAGAGTCGGCCGGGGTGTCGCGCCCGGGAGCGGGATACCAGGGCTTCGCACAGTTCCGCGCTCTCCTGAATGGTCGTCCCGGGCCATGTGCGTCGTCGCTGTCCGCCGCGGCCCCTCGCATCCCGCACGACGTCCTGGTGGCACCTTTCCGGATCAGGCTTGGGCACGCTTTCTCCCCAACCACGCCACAGAGCGCGGCTGCAACCCTACGCAAGAGAACTGCCCAGTGGCATGGCTGGCTCCCCGGCCGGAACCTCGACCATCCTTACGCGAGGCTCTCCGCCACCGCGCGGAAGCGCTTGCCCGCCTCGTCGAGGTGGTCAGCGATGGACAAAGCGATCTCTCCAGGAAACCCGAAATCGTCAAGGGCCGCGGCGAGGTTGGCTTTCAGGTTCAGGCTGACACTCGGCCCCTCCAGAAGTTCATCCACCGGGTACCGGCGGAAGCGCGGAGACGGGATGCGCCCTCGATGGTCGCTCTCGCCAGGCCGGTAGGCGGCGAGGAAGTCCGCAAAGTCGTCCTCCCTGAGGGGCCTTCCGGTATCCGTGTGATGGTTGTCGGTCCGGGCGTCATACACCCATAGCTCGCGCGTGGCGGACTCGCCGGTTGGTCGGGGAACGGACTTGGTGAAGAAGAGAATGTTCGATTTGGAGTTGGTGCCGTGGAAGATTCCGGTGGGGAGCCGCAGCAGGGTGTGGACGTCGCAGTTCCTGAGCAGGGCTTCGCGGACGGTGGCAGCGGCACCGCTACCGGAGAGAACACCGTCGGGGACAAAGACCGCAGCCCGTGCGCCCTGGGGCAGCGTGATGGCTAAGTGCTGAAGGAAGTTGGTCGGCAGGTCCGCCTTCTGCGCCCAGAAGTCGTCGCGCTGGTCGGTGTCGGGAACGATGTCGCCGCTCTTGAACGGGGGGTTGCAGATGGCCACGGTCGCAGCCACGTCCCGGTGGTACCGACGGGTGGCGACGCCCTTGACCTTGAGGGAGTCGGCACGCAAGACCGGCGGCATGTCCGAGAGGACGCGTCCGGTGTTGAGCAGGATGTTCATAGTGGCGAACCGGCACATCTGGGCGTCGATGTCGGCGGCCGCGATGGCCGTCGAGTCGACGTACGTGCCGGAGGCGGCCATCTCCCGGTGAGCTGCGATGAGCGTGCTGCCGAGGCCGCCGGCCGCGTCGATCACTCTGTCCTCGCCCGTGACGGCGAGCGCTTTCGCGACGACGGCGAGAAGCGGCGGCGGGGTGAGGATCTGCCCGGTCTGCCGCTTGGTGAGGAAGTCCTCGCGACACTCGGCGAGCATGGAGGAGAACGCCTCGCCCAGGGCGCCCTGGGGGACAGCGGTCCACTGGTACGGGGCGAACTCCTCGACGATGAGGCGTCTGAGCTCGGACATCCGGTCGATGTTCCAGGCCTGGGCGTCACAGAAGAGGACGCTCGCGGTGGCCCTGCGCGGGTCGACCGGGTTGGGCGCGTCGAGCTCACGCAACAGGCGGGTGAGGAAGGTGTGCAGGTCCTCGCCATTGAGGTCGGTGAGTTTGGGCCAGGTGCCTGCCGGGGCGATAGGCAGTTTGGCGAACCGCCCGGGACGCAGGGTGTGCTCATGGTCGATCTTGAGGAAGAGCAGGTAGGCGATGTGCTCGACAAACTCAAGGCGAGTCAGGGCCTTGGTGCTGGTCTTCTCCCGGTAGAACTTCCACAGGCGATCGGTTATCCGCCTGCTCGTCCAGTCGCCTTCCTGCGGCTCCCTCGCCGCTCCCCGGCTGACGCCCCGCCCCACCGTCATGCTTCGCCCTACCTTCCGTCGTGCCCCGAGCGGGCCTGAGCCTCATGGGCCCCATCGCCCCGCTCGGGTGACGGCGGCCTACCGCTCTGGTGCTTCTTCGCCTTGGGTGATGCTGTCGTCCACGGCCAGTGCACTCGGCTTGAGCCCACGGGCTACTGCGGTGAACTGGGCCAGAGCCGTCTCCAGTTCATCCACGATCTCCTGGGCGATCACGTCGGGGGACGCGAAGACCGTGTCGGAGGAGGACGCGGACTGAAGCACCGTCAAGTCCAGATTGACCTTGTCGCGAGCGATCAACTCATCGTAATCGAACGCACGGAACCGTTCACTGGGCTTTCGCGCCGAAAAGTCGGAACCACCGGAGTGGTAGGCCGCGATGAAGTCGTCAAGGTGCTCACGGCGTAGCTGTCGCTGCTTGAGGGTGAAGTGCTGGTCGGTGCGGAAGTCGTAGACCCAGAGCTGGCGGGTTCCGGGGCGGCCTCCGGAGCGCTGGCCCGTCTTGTCAAAGAATAGGACATTGGCTTTGACGCCATTGGCATAGAAGATGCCGGTCGGAAGCCTGAGCAGGGTGTGCACGTCACACAGGTCAAGGAGGTTGCGGCGGATAGTGGTACCCGCACCACCCTCGAAGAGGACGTTGTCGGGGAGGACGAGGGCGCCACGCCCGTTGGTCTTCAGCAAATTGTAAATGTGCTGGATGAAGTTGAGTTGCTTGTTGGTCGTGGGCGCCCAGAAATCGGTACGAGCGGTGTACGCCTCGCCGGTCACCGAGCCGACGCCGAAGGGCGGATTGGCGAGCACGATGTCGTAGTGCTTGTGGATCGGCTTGGCTAGCGAGTCCTGGATGGTGATCAGCGGCTTGGCCGCGGAGGTACCGATGCCATGCAGCAGCATGTTCATCAGGGCGAGGCGGGCGGTCTCGCGGACCAGCTCATAACCGGTGATGGACCCGGTCTGAAGCTTGCGGCCCTCGTCGCCGTACAGCTCGTCCTCGTAGCGGGTGGCGATGTGCGCGTGTGCTGCGATAAGGAAGCCGCCGGTGCCGCAGGCCGGGTCGGTGATCGTCTCGCCGATCTTCGGCTGGACGCAGTCGACCATGGCATCGATGAGGGGACGCGGGGTGAAGTACTGCCCCGCACCTGTCTTACGGTCCTCCGCGCCACGCTGGAGGAGACCTTCGTAGGCATCGCCCTTGAGGTCCTGGTTTTCGGTGGTCCAGGTATACGGGTCGATCAGATCCTTGATCAGGCGTTCCAAGATGGCTGGCTCGTGGATCTTGTTGCTTGCCTTCGTGAAGACCTCGCCAAGCATCGTGCCACCACGTTGGCCGAGGTCCTTGAGGATGAACTCGTAGTGATCTAGCAGCGCTTCGGCGGACCGGGTGGTCAGACTCGTCCAGTCACGGCCCTCCGGGACGAGCGGGGCCTCAGGGGCGTTGCGGCGGAACTTGGCGGGGCGCTTGGCGCGCTCGTCGGCCATCTTCAAGAAGAGAAGGTACGTGAGCTGCTCGACGTAATCGAGCGTCGAGACGCCGGAGTGGCGCAGTAGCTCGCAGTACGACCAGAGACGGTTGACGAGGGTGGAGGTCGGTACCGGCGCGGGGACGGCGATAGCCGGGGCCTGAGCCCGGGTGACCTGCTTGTCGTTACTCACGGCGGTGCTCACAGGGAAAGGTCTTCCTGGCCCGAGGAGGCCGGCTTGCGGGTGGTCTTGCGGAGAACGCGCTTACCTACGGGCTTGACGGCTGCCTGACGCTGGGCGCGGATACGGTCGAGGAGGGCGGAAGCAGGCTCGTCGGTGGCATCCTGGGGGACGAGAACTCCAGTAAAGGCAGCGTTGAGGAGCGCACCGCGGAGGTCGGATGCCTGTTTATTGCTTTCAGTCAACACTGCCCTGAGGGCCGCCCTCTCCTGCTCAAGATCAGCCAGCTTTTCCACGATTCGACGCTGCGTCCCAAGAGGCGGTACGGGCACAAGGATCCGTTCAACCTTCGCCTTATTCAAGGCTGGCTGATTCCCCCCGGACGCGTACGTTCGCGTCTCTTCATACCTTGAAACCAAAAACTGATAAATAAATTCTGGCAGAATTTTAGTATCGGAAACTCGGATTGAGGCGCAGTTCTGATTGTGTGCGGCAGGGATGTCGAGAATTGCAGACTGCCCTCGAGTTTTCCCTTCTCCAATCATCGCAAGCATCACCGTCCCAGGAGGATGAATCCTATTTTCCGGTTTCGAGATTGATTCTATCGAAATAGACTCTCGCGTCTCGCCGATCCTCTTGAATGATACCTCACCGCTACTTACCCACGGAATGTCCCCGCTCCAAAAATCTGGATTCCCGCGAGATGGAGTCGATCCCACCGAAACGCGAAACAGTGAGCCGAGCCGACTCCAAATCCAACTGTCGGGAATATCCCATGCCGCAGAGGAAGATCTAGCCTCCCCTGAAACTAGCTCCTCGGCTTTTCCTTCCGAAAAGTCATCCGCCACGAGACGGCCACTAAAAGCCTCTCGTAGCAAAGCCCGCGAGAATTCACCTGCGAGGCGTTCCACCTCGCGAAGCGAGGCCTCACCAGCCTCAATCTGGGTAAGCTGTTCGTTCAACTTCGCGACAATTCGGCGCTGTTCAGGGAGAGGCGGAACAGGAATTTCCAGGCCTGCCAGGTAAGGACGCGGAACTCGACGCTGCCCGACTGCACCAGACATGTGCTGCTCAGCGATACGTCGCACGTTTCGCTGAAGGAGATAATGCGTCAGATACTCAGGAAGAACACCCCCGGCACTGCGAAGCACGTGGAACTCGGTACTCCCCAACGCTCGACCGCCAATCAGGCCTTGTGCTTTAGCGATCTTCCCGTTCTCCATGCACGGCGTAATCTTCGCAAAGAGAACATCGTCTTCCTGGAACCTGGTCAGGGACTTCTTCTTGAATTCGCCGAACCGAACCCGCGTCGACGCGTCCATGCGACCTGATTCCGCTTCAACAAAGGCCATCGGCACCTGGGAGATCAGGTCATCATCGGAAGGTTCCTCGTCAAACGCTCGGGGATTAACGTCGCACAGATCCCCGATTCGCGCCCGAACCCATCCCTCCGGCAGGCCTTCCCCTGGCGCGTTTTCTACCGGTTCTCCCGCGCCCGAGTCCGTCACGCACCCAGCTCCTTGTCCAGTTCGTCAATAATTTCTTCCGCCCGATTCGCTCCGAATTCAGCGAGGAATCCGTCCGTTCCGTTGCGTGTCGTGAACGGGGCGTAGTCAAGGTCGGCGGTGTCGAAGCGTACACGCTCGATGGTCGCACCGACGATGTGGTCAAGCCACCATCGCTCGCGCTTACTGAAGCTGACACCGGACTGTTCCTGGCGGGCGAGCCAAGCCGCGTACCGCTCCCGTACAACCTCTTCGTGGGGGCGAGGAGCCGGAGCTCCACGTTCAGCGCCGCCGGCGAGTTCGTAGCGCAGGAGGGCGAGGAGGTCGGCGGCGGTGCGCTTGGCGCGCTTGTGTACCAGCGTCTCGCCGACGTTCTCGTACGCCTTCCAGAGACTGTCCGGGGTCCAGGAGCGCGGCGGACGGGCAACGCTCCGTGCCACGTCCTGGAGGCGACGTAGGGCGGCGGCGGGTGGGACTTCGGAGTCGGCGCCGAAGGCGATAGTCAGAACCGCGATCTCGTCGCGGTTGTCGTCGATGTACTGCTTCCAGTCGCGGACGGTGGCCTGTGCACTCTCCTCGTCGTCGACGGCCGCGCCCGCCCGGACCAGCGCGTCACGGCTGTTCTCGTCATACAGGATGTCCTTGGCGCGGCGCATCTCCAGGAGCCTCGTACGCAGTGCCGGTGCGGCGGCGAGTGGCTTCAGCGCATGCTCGATGAGGTCGCGGACCGCTCGTTCGGGGTCCCGCCCGACGCGCCCAGCCGCCTCCCGGGCTTCCATCTGCTCATCGGTCGAGACCGCCTTGACCATGCCGTGGACGATCTTCTTCAGCGGGACACCACCGCTGATCCGCTCAATCTCGGCGCGTTCCTCGCTCGTCATCTGAAGGTCGAGCTTGGCGAGGCGGGAGGCGAGCGTGGAGACCTCTTCCTCCTCGATCGTGTGGGCGGCGGTCTTGCGGAGCAGTTTCTCCAAGCTAATCTGCTTGTCGCTGTGACGCTCCAGCGGGGCCGCGTCGACCTTCGGCTTTCGTGTGACGCCGGCTGCGTCCACCATGACGAAGCGGGTCTTGGGGCCCACCCCGGGTGTCACCCGTTCGAAGTCGGTGAGGGAGAGCGTCCGTGCGCCTCGGCCCTTCATCTGCTCGAAGTAGGCCCAGCTCCTGACGTCCCGCAGGAAGATCAGGCATTCGAGGGGCTTGACGTCGGTGCCGGTGGCGATCATGTCGACGGTGACCGCGATACGGAGCTGGGGGAGGTTACGGAAGTCGGCGAGCCGTTCGGCCGGCTTCCTTGCCGCATGCGTGATCTTGGTACAGAAGTCGTTGCCCTTGCCGAAGACGTCACGGATGACCTCGACGATCTCTTCGGCGTGATTGTCGTTCTTCGCGAAGACCAAGGTCTTGGGAACGTACATCTCGTCCCACAGCAGCGCGCCGGTTTCCGGATCGCGTTTGGCCCGTTCCGGGAAGATCTCCGTGAACAGCCGGTCCCTGAAGGTCTGGATCACCGTACGCAGCTGGTCCTTGCTGATGATGCCGACGCCGACCTCCTTCGCGCCGTACTCGATGTCCTCGGCGATGTCCTCGTACCGCTGACGACGGGTCCGACGATCGCGGACCGGGACCGTGCCCTGCGCGATGACCCCGCCCTGGCCGGTTATCCGCGTCTCGATCTCATACACGGAAAAGTCGACGTTGACTCCGTCAGCGACCGCCTCCCGGTAGGTGTACTCGCTGACCAGGTTGCCGTTGAAGTAGCCGAAGGTCTGGGCGATCGGGGTGGCGGTGAGACCGACGATCGGGGCGTCGAAGTACTCCAAAACCGAGCGCCACTTGCCGTAGATGGAACGATGGCACTCGTCGACGACGATCAGGTCGAAGGCTTCGGGGGGGATGGTGGCGTTATAGCCGACCTCGATGTCGCCGGGCACGTCGTACGGCAGGTCCGCTTCTTCGCCCTCACCCTCAGGGGCCGCGTCGGGAAGATTACGGCCGGTGAGTTCCATATAGAGGCGCTGCACGGTGGAGATGACAACCTTCGAGGAGGCGAGCATCCCTTCCGCACCCAGCCGCTGCACGTTGAAGAGGTCGGCGAACTTGCGTTGGGTATCCGGGGTAGTGAAGTTCTCGAACTCCGCGAAGGCCTGTGCGCCCAGGTTGTTGCGGTCGACGAGGAAGAGCACCCGTTCAGCGCGTGCGTGCTTGAGCATGCGGTAGGAGAACGTGACCGCTGTGAACGTCTTGCCCGCGCCGGTGGCCATCTGAACGAGAGAACGGGACTGCCCCATGCCGTGCTGGCCCCTGCCGAGAGCAACAGAGTCCTCCACCCCCTGAACGGCGGTGATCTGAGCGGGGCGCAAGGGGCGCTCATCAAGTTCGGGCATCCGAAGCCGCAGCCGAGCGCGGTAGCTGGGAGCCTGCGGGTCCTCGTCAGCTTGGCGCATCCAGCGTGCCAGGGTACGTGGCTGGTGAAAGGAGAAGATCCGGCGCGTACGGGAATCCGGATCGAGAGTAGAGCGGAAGCGAGTCTCGCCGCCATCACTCACGTACCGGAACGGCAGTGGGGTGCGCCAGGCGACCAAGCGCTGCTGTGCGTCGGTGAGATGGTCGGCGTACCCATTGACCTGAGTTTCCGCTGCTGTGAGGTCAGCGCCTTCTCGCTTGGCCTCAATGACGCCGACGAGCTTCGCCTCTACATATAGGGCATAGTCGGCTCGGCCCCGTGCCGTGGTCACCTCACGTACGGCCACACCGCTGCCGCGCCGGTCACCCTGTACGTGGAGGTTGAGGCCGGATGCGGCGTCCTGGACGTACCAGCCGGCCTGCGCCAGCATCTCGTCGAGCTTGAAACGGACCTGTGCCTCGGTCAGGGGCTCTCGGGATGCCTGCTCCGCGTTGTCAAGCAAGCGAGCGCGCTCTGCCACCGCAGCCGAGGCTGCGGCTGTGCTGGTGGCATCGGCGCGGTGCCGGTGAGCGCGCTCCTGGTCGGCCGCCGTCTCGATGGCCGCCAGCTGAGCCTGCATAGCGGCGACCTGGCGGGCCAACTCCTCGCGCTCGGCCTGGGCCTGGGCGAGCTCGCGCTCGGCAGCGGCTCGCGCAGCCTGCTCGACCTGCGCCTGTGATGCCTGATCCCGGTAGCTCAGCCGGGCCTCTTCGAGTGCCTTGCGGGCAGCGGCGATATCGTCCGCTAGCCGGGCGTTCCTGGCGGCTGGCGTTCGGTCAGGGCTCGGCGGTACGAAGGTGAGTTGCTCCCGGGATCCGGTGAGCAGACGGTGGTACCAGACACCGAGACGGAAGCACGTCCGCAAGGCACGGAAGGCGTCTTCGGCACTGTCGTGGCCCTTGTGATTGGCGTCGTTGCCGAGCGTGCGGACCTCGTGGAAGGCGTCACCGACGTCACCGTGAAGGTAGCCCTCCCGATCCAGGGCTTTGAGACGGTCGAACTGAGTACTTCCCTCTACACGAACCCGGCCCCGGCTCACCAGCTCCTCCGCAAGGGCTTCGCCGAACTGCCGCGACTTGATCAGGGAGGTATTGGGATCCTCGAAGACGTGGCTCTCAGCAGCGGCCCCGTAGGCCACGAGAAGCGGCAGGTCAGGCAGGAGGAAACCGAAGTTCCTGGACTGCTGAGCGAGGCGTACCAGTCTGGGGTCCACCGTAGAACCACCTGCACTCATGTGACCCATCCGCCTTCCGAGTGGACCGCACCCGGCGCTCAAGCCTCGATGGAGTCCACGTCTCTCACCAGTACGTCTGCGTGATCCTCAATGGACCCTAACGCGGCAGACCTCCATGCCGCTAAGGTTTCCTACGACAGGTGCGAAACCCGCGGCTACCTGCGTCATCGGAGTCACCCCTCCAGCGGGGAAGCGCGACCGGCTGCCGATAACTAGTGCCGCGGCAGGCAATGTTCGCCCCCTCGACCGAGCTATGAGGAA
Organism: Streptomyces sp. NPDC060198; assembly: GCF_042728415.1. NCBI lineage: Bacteria > Bacillati > Actinomycetota > Actinomycetes > Kitasatosporales > Streptomycetaceae > Streptomyces > Streptomyces sp. NPDC060198. Next base: position 18,938 of record NZ_JBHWZJ010000104.1, read on the forward strand.
GTGTCCAGGTCCCTTCTTCAGGCGCTGCCGAGGGCTGATGCGATGCTGGCGCCGACAACTCCGCTCGCAGCGGTTCTGGCTGCGTGGCGAGGTCCAAGCCAGCCGAGCTTGATCTGCCGTATTCGACCTGGAGTCTGACCAAGCTGGCGGATCTCCTGGTCGCCGGGAGAGTAGTCGACGACACCAGCCACTGGGGCCTGCGCCTCCTGCTCTGTGAGGAGGGCGTCTCCTTTCAACGCGAAGACCTGAAACACCCCCAAAGAAGCTGACTACGCGGCGAAGGGGACCCGCGTTGAGCACCTCCACGCGATCGCCAACGCCGAGGTCATCCCCGAGGACAGCGAGCCCGAAGCAGCCTTCCTCTTTGACGAGTTCGGGCCACTCAATCTTCTGCCGCGCTCGGGCCGACAGTGGGCCGAACGCGGAGGCAAGTACAAGGACCCCGACCGCGAACTCCGCCGCAAGCGCTGGAGACCTTGCCTGTACCCGCCCCGGTCCGGATCGCAACCGTCAGTGACTACTTCTCCCCGCACCTGCCCACGAAGAAGTGTCAGAGGGTCGGCACCTGGGCGGGCCTACACCTCGACTGACAGCTCATGGTTCAACCGCATCGAAGTCCAGTTCACCGCCCTGCGCTACTTCACCCTCGACAGCACCGATTACGCCGATCACAAGCGAGCAGGGCAGCATGATCCGCCGCTAGATCACCTGGCGAAACCGCCACGCCGACGACCACCGCCTTCGCGCCATCGTCGATAGGGCAAACGTTGCCTGATACGGCGCTTGTGAACAGCACCACACGGTGGGGCGGGTGGGACCGCGCCGCGACGCTCCCCCAGGCAGCACCATAAATGGCCAGGTCAGAGGCATCTGAAGTGATCTGACACGCTGCGACAGCGGGTCATACCGCACGGTGCGCGGCTAGTACCGCACGGAACACAGCCGTCAATTCAAGTTTCCGCAGGTCAGAACGTTTCCGCAGGATAAAACTGGTGGGGCGGGTGGGACTCGAACCCACGGCCGACGGATTATGAGTCCGCTGCTCTAACCGGCTGAGCTACCGCCCCGTTTCGGCGTGGCGCGTACAAGTGTGCGCGCCGTCTGCCGCAGCATAGCCGGTCATACGATCTCTCGCTGCGGCTGGTCGACTTCGCTTGATCTTGAGGACCGCGCTGCGTGCTGCCCGGTTCCGGGCCGCCGGAAAGCAACCCGAACGTGTCACGGGAGAGGTACCGGAGGGGCTCGGGGCGGTCGGTGGGTGACGTGGGCCACCACGCGGCCCACGGAGAGGCCCACAACGCGGAAGAGGACCCCGAAGGGTCCTCTTCCGTTGGCTCCCCCGACTGGACTCGAACCAGTAACCCTCCGGTTAACAGCCGAATGCTCTGCCAATTGAGCTACAGGGGACCGCGCTCCCCCGACTGGACTCGAACCAGTAACCTGCCGGTTAACAGCCGGCTGCTCTGCCAATTGAGCTACAGGGGATTGCTGCGTTGCCTCGAAATCGTACCTGCCTGGCTACTGCCGGGCGGCGCGCTCTCGCTGCGACACATACATTAGCGCAAGCAGGGGGGTGCTTCGCCAATCGGTATGCCCCGGGGTGATCTCGGGCGCCTCCGGGTAGGCGGGGAGCAGACGTCCCGCACAGCGAACGTCCCACGCAGCGAACGCAGAACGAAGGGTGACTGCCATGCGGTACCGGCTCACGTTCATCGCCGGCCTCGCTCTCGGCTACGTGCTCGGCACACGGGCCGGCCGGGAGCGCTACGAGCAGCTGAAGAAGTCCGCCCGGCAGGTCGCCGAGAACCCCGCCGTACGGAACACCGTGGAGTCCGCCGCTCAGAGCGGCCGGGAGTACGCGGGCAAGGCGTACCACTCGGTGAGCGTGAAGGTGGGCGAGAAGGTCGAAGGCCGGGTCCCCGCCTCGGTGGCCGACCGGGTGCGCTCGCTCCGGGAGCGCGCCGGGCACAACGGTGTCGAGGACGACTGGGGCACCACCAACACCTGACACGCCCCGCACCGACCGCCTCCGGCCCCCGCACACCGCGGGGG
>NZ_JBHWZJ010000105.1:0-20965 GCF_042728415.1 Streptomyces sp. NPDC060198
GCGCGGGGCGTGGGACGTACGGGGCCGCGTCGCCCGGTCGGGTGGCCGGGGCGCCCCGAGCCTCGTGCGGGGCCCGGGGGCGGGCAGGTACCGGGCATGAGCGAAGAACACGCCGACCGCCCCGACACCGCCCACACCCGGCCCGAGGGGGTGAGCGAGGAGACCGTCCGTGCGCTGGGCGCCCTCTCCGAGGCGCTGGAGACCACCGAGCGTGCCCGAGGCGCCCTCTACACGTTCCACCAGCTCACCGGCGGCGCCGACTTCCAGCTCGACGAGGCGGTTCGGCGCCTGCGCGAGGCCGGCCACGACCGGGCGGCGGACCTGGTCGAGCGGGAGATCGTGGGCCGCAACGTCATCCCGGGCCACTGGACGTTCCAGATCGTCGAGGCGTACGACCGCACCTACTACCGCCCATTCGCCGCGATCGAGCGGCGTCTGACCGGCGAACTCGCGGCAGGGCGGACCCACCTGTACGAGGCGGAGCTGAAGGAGGCCCGCCGGACTCGGGGCCGTCCCGATCACACCGCACGCCCGGGCACCGCGCCCGGGGAGGGGTAGGGGAGCGGCAGGACGGGCCGGGGGACCGCCCCTCACCACCCCGCCCCCCGGCCCGTACGGCGGCGTCCCGCACACTGGTGGCCCGTCACCCGTTCGAGCGAGGCGAGCCATGGCTTTGCAGATCAGCGCCACCAACCCGGAACACCCCGCACTCCTTCTGGAGCTGCCGTGGCACCTGCCGCTGGAGGAGTGGCCGGAGAAGTACCTCGTGCCGCTGCCGCGCGGCATCTCCCGCCATGTGGTGCGCTACGCCCGCGCCGGGGCGGACGTGATCGCCGTCAAGGAACTCGCCGAACGCCCGGCCGTACGCGAGTACGACCAGCTCCGTACGCTCGACCGGCTCGGGATACCCGCGGTCGACCCCCTCGCCGTGGTCACCGGACGGGCCGGGACGGACGGGGAGGCGCTGGAGCCCGTACTGATCACCCGGCACCTCAACGGCTCCCTGCCCTACCGCTCGATGTTCGAGACCACGATGCGCCCGTCCACCGTGCACCGGCTGATGGACGCCCTCGCGGTCCTGCTCGTCCGGCTGCACCTCGTCGGATTCGCGTGGGGCGACTGCTCGCTCTCGAACACCCTCTTCCGGCGTGACGCGGGCGCCTACGCCGCCTATCTCGTGGACGCCGAGACCGGCGAGACCCACGAGCGGCTCAGCGACGGCCAGCGGGAGTACGACATCGACCTCGCACGCGTCAACATCAGCGGCGAGATGCTCGACCTGGAGGCCGCGGGAGCACTCCACCCCTCGGTGGACCCGATCGCGTTCGGCGCCGAGATCTCCCGCCGGTACGCCGCGCTGTGGCAGGAGCTGACCCGTACCTCGGTCTACCCGGCGGGCAAGTACCACTACATCGAGCGACGCGTGCGCCGGCTCAACGACATGGGCTTCGACGTGGCCGAGATGCAGATCGTCAACTCCCCGGACGGCGACACCGTCACCTTCGTGCCCAAGGTCGTCGACGCCGGCCACCACCAGCGCCAGTTGTTGCGGCTGACCGGCCTCGACACCGAGGAGAACCAGGCGCGGCGGCTCCTCAACGACCTGGAGAGCTGGATGGCCACCCAGGACGACTACGCCCCCGGTGACCCGCTCGGGGCGCGTACCGAGGTCTTGGCGCACCGCTGGGTCCGCGACCAGTTCAGGCCCACGGTCCGTGCCGTCCCGCTCGACCTGCGGGGCTCCATGGACCCCGCCGAGCTCTACCACGAGCTGCTGGAGCACCGGTGGTTCCTCTCCGAGCGGGCCCAGCACGACATCGGTCTGGAGGCGGCGGTGGCGGACTACACCGCCGGCAGGCTTGCCCGCGCCGAAGCGGCCGGGACCGCGGAGGCCGCCGAGGAGTAGCGGGTGGCCGGGCGGGCCGAGGTGGCCGGGCGGAAGACCGTCCCCACCAGGCCGCCGAGATGCGTCGGTCCCGTCCTGCTGCTTCGCTGGGAGCGTCGGATGCCCAGCGGACGAGGAGTGGTGATGAGCGGAGCGGACGAACCCGCCAAGCTGGCCCAGCAGATGCGGGAGAAGGCACGGCAACTGAGCGAGGCGGCCGAGCAGGCCAAGGACCCCGACGAGCGGCAGCGCCTCACGGAGAAGGCCCGCAAGATGCGGGACCGCAGCGAGCAGCAGTCCGGAATGAGTAGCGGGGACATCTACCCGCAGCTTTAGACCGAGTCCTTCCCGCGTTCCGCGCGCCCGGCTCGCGTCGAGGGCCACGAGGGCCGATCCGCCACCTGGATCGGCCCTCGTGGCCGTGCGGGGGAGTGGCACAGGGCAGGTCGCTCTCGTGGTGGCCGAACACGGTGCGGGCGCCGCGTCGTCGACGGTCGCGAAGTCCCCGTGGCGGGCCGCCCGACCCTGGAACGCTGTCGCCGTCGCCGTCGTTGACCCGGACCCGGGTGGGCTTGCGGCGTGCCCACGCTGGGCGGACGGGGCCCCACTCAGCCTCTCAGCTCGTCGAGGTGGGCGCGCATCTCCTCCGCGGCGCGGGTGAACCAGTCGGCCAGTACCGCCGTCTCCTCGGCGGAGTAGTCGGCGAAGAGGGCCGTCAGCCGCCGGTAGAAGGGTTCGTACACCGCGACGACCCGTGCTGTCGCGGACTCGTCGGCGACGATCCGGACCCTGCGGCGGTCCCCGGGGTCGGACTGTCGACGGGCGAAGCCCGCGCGTTCCAGCCGGTTGAGGACTCCGGTGATGGCCCCGGTCGTGAGGTCGGCCCGTTCGGCGAGATCGCCCGCGGTCAGGGCGTCCGGGCCCGCCCCGAGGATGTGCCCCAGGCAGGTCAGGTCCGTGACGTTGAGCCCCAGCGACTGGGCGACGTCGCTCTGGCCCACGAGGCTCAGCGCGACGAACCGGTCCATGCGCTGCAGTGCCTGCTCGGTCGAGGCCGCAGGACGGGGCTTGCCCTCCACGAGCATTCTCCTTAGCATCTAAGTTACTTAGCTCGTGAGATGAAATGTCTCCTCGGAGCCTGCTGCCGCCATTTTCCCGGAGTGGAGAAGCGATGAGCGCACACGGTGATGTCGACCTCGGTCACACTCTGGCCGGCTGGACCGGAACGGCCCTCGCCGTCGTCGGCGCCGCCGGAGCCGGAGTTGCCGTCTGCGCGGCCTCCCCGCTCGGCGTGGTGCTGGCCGCGGCGGTGACCGTCGCGGCGGGCGTCGCCACCTGGCTGCTGCATCTGGCGGGCTGGGGCAAGCCGGGCGGCCCCCGGCCCGAGAGGGAGTGGAGCTGGCGCGTACGTGACACCGGGGCCCGTGCGGGGCATCCGGAGTGCCTCGGGTGCCGGATGGCCGGACGCCGGGCGGCCCGGGCCACCGAAGCCTCGGAGCCGCTGGCCGAAGCCGTGACCTGCTGAGACGGCCCGAGGCGTGGGGGCCCTCTCCCGGGTCCGCCGATAATTCCCGGCGGCGTCCCGAGGGGGCTGTTATCGTGATGGACACGTGATCAGTGATGTGATCATCGATGAAGGAGAGCAGCTGTGAAGGGTGACGACGACATCTCCGGGTGACACCCGAAGGTGATCGGCCACCGGTCGGCGCGTGTCAGCGCCGCTGTGATGGCTCCCGTTGTCGTATCCCCACCCCTGTTCGCCGCCGGGCGACCGCTTCCGACGCGCGCCCGCATCACGTCACAAGGACGTCTCCATGTCCGCAGCGTTCCTCACCTGCTCGAACCTCTTCTTCTCCTGGCCCGACGGCACACCCGTCTTCCAGGGCCTCTCCTTCACCGTCGGCGCCGGCCGCACCGGACTCGTCGCGCCGAACGGTGCGGGCAAGAGCACCCTGCTCAAGCTGATCACCGGTGAGTACAAGCCGACCACCGGCTCCGTCTCCATGAGCGGAACACTCGGCCACCTCCCGCAGGACCTGCCGCTCACCGACGGTCTCACCGTGGCCGAGGTGCTCGGCGTCGCCCCCGTGATCAGCGCGCTCGACGCCATCGAATCCGGCGACACCGGCGAGGAGCACTTCGCCGCGGTCGGGGACGACTGGGACGTCGAGGAGCGCACCCGGGCGCAACTCGACCGCCTCGGTCTCGAAGACGTCACCCTGACACAGCCTCTGGACACCCTCAGCGGCGGGCGGATCGTCTCGCTCGGGATCGCGGCGCAGCTCCTCAAACGCCCCGACGTCCTCCTCCTGGACGAGCCGAGCAACAACCTCGACCTGGACGCACGGAAGAAGCTCTACGCCGTGATCGAGGAGTGGAACGGCTGCCTGCTCCTGGTCAGTCACGACCGGGGACTGCTCGACCGGATGGACCGCATCGCCGAGCTCGACCGGGGCGAAGTCCGCTTCCACGGAGGGAACTTCACCTCCTACGAGGAGATGGTGCGCGCCGAGCGGGAGGTCGCCGAGAAGAACGTCCGCAGCGCGGAGCAGGAGGTGAAGCGGGAGAAGCGGGAGATGCAGCAGGCGCGTGAACGCGCCCAGCGCCGGTCGAGCAACGCCGCCCGCACCATCAAGAACGCCGGGCTGCCCAAGATCGTGGCAGGTGGACTGAAGCGCAGCGCCCAGGTGTCGGCGGCCAAGGCGGACGGCACGCACGCCGCCCGCGTCGGTGACGCCCGGGCCCGGCTCGACGAGGCCGGCCGAGCGCTCCGTGACGACCAGCGGATCACCCTGGAACTGCCAGGGACCCGCGTCCCCGCCGGGCGGACCGTCTTCCTCGGCGACGGGGTACGGGTCCGCCGCGGCGACCGCGAACTGTTCGCCGGGGAAGGGGTGCACCTGGAGATCCGTGGCCCCGAGCGGATCGCGCTCACCGGCTCCAACGGGGCAGGGAAGTCGACCCTGTTGCGGATCGTCCAGGGCGAACACGAGCCGGAGAGCACCACCCTCCGGCAGACCGACGGCCGCATCGCGTACCTCTCCCAGCGCCTCGACCTGCTCGACTCCGCACGCACCGTCGCCGAGAACTTCGCGGCGTTCGCGCCCGCGCTGCCGGAGGCGGAACGGATGACGCTGCTGGCGCGCTTCCTCTTCAGGGGCTCGCGCGCGCATCTTCCGGTGGCGGCGCTCTCCGGCGGTGAGCGGCTGCGCGCCACCCTCGCGTGCGTCCTCTACGCCGAACCCGCCCCGCAGCTCCTGCTGCTGGACGAACCCACCAACAATCTCGACCTGGTCAGCGTCGGCCAGTTGGAGAGCGCGCTCAACGCCTACCAGGGAGCCTTCGTGGTGGTCAGCCACGACGAGCGCTTCCTCGCGGAGATCGGGATCGACCGTCGGCTCCACCTGGCCGACGGACGGCTCACGGAGGCGGAAGCGCCCGGCGACGACTGACCCCGGCGTTCCCCCGGACCCGGCGATCTCCGCCGACCCGTCCGCGCCCGAGGCCCCGCCCGGCGGGCGCCGCAACCGACCGAACCCAGGTGGTCCCTCATGAGCCGACCCGCCCTGCTCGCCCGCGACCTCGTCCGTACTCTGGGAAGGCGCCGGGTGCTCGACGGAGTCTCCCTCACCGCCGCCCCCGGCCGCCGCATCGGCCTGATCGGGGAGAACGGCGCCGGCAAGTCCACCCTGCTGAGGATCCTCGCAGGGGTGGACGCACCCGACTCCGGTACCGTCGTCCGCCCCGCCGGACTCGGTTACCTCCACCAGGAGATGCCGTACGAGGGCGGGGCGAGCATCACCGACGTGCTCGACGACGCCCTCGCGGAGTCCCGCGCCGGCCTCGCCCGGCTCGACCTGCTCTCCCGGGAGATCGCCGCCGCACCCGAGGGCACGCCCGCCCACCGCGGCCTCCTCGCCCGGTACGCCCAATGCCTGGAGGAGGCCGAGGAGCACGAGGTCTGGGACGCCGACCGGCGCGCCGGGCTCGTGCTCGACGGCCTCGGCCTCGGCGCCCTGTCCCACGAACGCACCCTCGAATCCCTGTCCGGCGGGCAGCGGGGACGGCTTGCCCTGGCCGCGCTGCTCATCCGCCTGCCCACCGCGCTCCTCCTCGACGAACCCACCAACCATCTGGACGACGAGGCCGCCGCGTTCCTGGAGCGGCGGCTGTGCGAGATGCCCGGAGCCGTCGTGGTGGCGGGGCACGACCGGGCCTTCCTCGACGCCGTCTGCACGGACCTGATCGACCTCGATCCCGCCGTGCGGGGGCCGGTCCACCACGGCGGCGGCTACACCGCCTACCAGGACCAGAGGCGGGCCGCCCGGGAGAGCTGGCAGCGCCGCTTCGAGGAGGAGGAGAAGGAACTCGCCGACCTGCGCGGCGCGGTGGAGGTCACCGCCCACCGGGTCGCCCCGGACCGGGGTCCGCGCGACAACGAGAAGATGGGATACGGCCACGCCGGGGGCCGCGTCCAGAACCAGATCGCCCGCCGGGTGCGCAACGCCGCCCGCCGGCTCGGCGAACTGGAGCGGCAGCGCGTCCCCGCCCCGCCCGAGCCGCTGCGCTTCCGGACGCCGGAACCGGAACCCGCCGAGTCCGCGGACCCTGCCGACGACGCCCCGCTGCTCACCCTCCGGGACGTCCGGGTGCCCGGCCGCCTCACCCTGGAGCGCCTGGACCTCCACCCCGGCCACCGCCTGCTGGTCACCGGACCGAACGGCGCGGGCAAGTCGACGCTCCTCGCGATCCTGGCGGGCGGACTGGTGGCTCCCACCGGCCGGGTGTGCCGCCGGGAGGGGCTCCGGGCCGGACTGCTGGCCCAGGACACGGTGTTCGAGCACCCCCGCCGCACCGTCGCGCAGACGTACGCTCTCGGGCTCGGCGAGGAACGGGCCGAACGCGTCCCCCTCGCCGGGCTCGGGCTCTTCGCCGCGCGGGATCTCGACAGCAGGGTCGACGAACTGTCGGCCGGTCAGCGCCGCAGGCTCGCCCTCGCCCTGCTCGTCGCGGACCCGCCCGAGCTGCTGCTGCTCGACGAGCCGACCAACCACCTCTCGCCCCGGCTCGCCGACGAGTTGGAGGAAGCACTCGGCACCGGCCCCGGGACCGTCGTCGTCGCCAGCCACGACCGGTGGCTCAGGTCCCGGTGGCCGGGTACGGAGCTGCGTCTGGAGGCTCCGGCGGGGGAGCGGACGTGAGAAACGCCGCGTTCGCCCGCGACGGAAACCGGACGCCAGTGCGGGAGGGAGGGGACAGGATCGGGTACAAATCGTGGTGATCGTCCCCCCGGGTGGTGGCCCGGTCCCGACGGACCGACGACCACCACCCACGAACGAGGAGAACCGATGGTGCACGCACGGGCCGGCAAACCCGCACAGTCAGACGACCTGGTCGACGTGGCACGGCTGGTGACGGCCTATTACGCCCTCCACCCCGACCCGGCCGAACCCGGCCAGCGGGTGGCCTTCGGCACGTCGGGACACCGCGGCTCCTCGCTCGCGACCGCGTTCAACGAGGACCACATCGCCGCCACCACCCAGGCGATCTGCGAGTACCGCACCCGACAGGGCACGGACGGGCCGCTCTTCCTCGGCGCGGACACCCACGCCCTGTCGGAGCCGGCCCGGGTCACCGCCCTGGAGGTGCTCGCCGCGAACGGCGCCACCGTCCTCATCGACTCCGAGGACGGCTACACCCCGACCCCGGCGGTCTCGCACGCGATCCTGACGTACAACCGCGGCCGGACCGAGGGACTGGCCGACGGGATCGTCGTCACCCCGTCGCACAACCCGCCCGCCGACGGCGGGTTCAAGTACAACCCGCCCAACGGCGGACCGGCCGGCTCGGACGCCACCTCCTGGATCCAGGACCGCGCCAACGAACTGATCGCGGGCGGGCTCAAGGAGGTGCGCCGCGTCCCGTACGCCCGCGCGCTGGCCGCAGGGACGACGGGACGCCACGACTTCCTCGGCGGGTACGTCGACGACCTGCCGTCCGTACTGAACCTGGACGCGATCCGCGACGCGGGCATCCGGATCGGAGCCGACCCGCTCGGCGGCGCGTCCGTCGGCTACTGGGGCCGTATCGCGGAAACCCACCGCATCGACCTCACGGTGGTCAATCCGCTCGCCGACCCGACCTGGCGCTTCATGACGCTGGACTGGGACGGCAAGATCCGGATGGACTGCTCCTCGCCGTACGCCATGGCCTCGCTCATCGCCCAGCGCGACGCGTACGCCATCTCCACCGGCAACGACGCCGACGCCGACCGGCACGGCATCGTCACCCCGGACGGCGGGCTGATGAACCCCAACCACTACCTGGCCGTCGCCATCCAGTACCTCTACACCCACCGCGACGGCTGGCCCGCCGGGACCGGCATCGGCAAGACGCTCGTCTCCTCCTCGATGATCGACCGGGTCGCCGCCGACCTCGGCCGCACGCTGGTGGAGGTCCCGGTCGGCTTCAAGTGGTTCGTGGACGGCCTGTTCGACGGCAGCCTCGGCTTCGGCGGCGAGGAGTCGGCCGGTGCCTCGTTCCTGCGGCGCGACGGCCAGGTGTGGACCACCGACAAGGACGGCATCCTGCTCGCCCTGCTGGCCTCCGAGATCACCGCCGTCACCGGCTCCACCCCCTCCCAGCACTACGCCGAGCTCACCACCCGCTTCGGCGCCCCCGCCTACGCGCGCATCGACGCCCCGGCGACCCGCCAGGAGAAGGCCGTACTCGCCAAGCTCTCGCCCGAGCAGGTCACGGCCGACACCCTCGCGGGCGAGGCCATCACCGCCGTCCTCACCGAGGCGCCGGGCAACGGCGCGGCCATCGGCGGCCTCAAGGTCTGCACCGACAGCGCCTGGTTCGCCGCCCGGCCCTCCGGCACCGAGGACGTGTACAAGGTGTACGCGGAGAGCTTCCAGGGCCCCGACCACCTGAGCCTGGTCCAGGACGAGGCCAAGGCCCTCGTTTCGACCGTCCTGGGCGCCGCGGGCTGACCCCTCCCGCGTGCGCGGCCGGTCCCGGTTCGGCGGGACCGGCCGTACACGTGTGTTCCGCCACCGCTCGCGCGATTGAAGGTCCCGGACCTGCCGCTCGATCCGGACCTCCTGCACCGCACCTGGGACGCTCCCGACTGGAGTGACCACGGCGCGGTGCTGCGCCGGATTCTGCCTCAGTTCGCCAGGGCGCTGGTCAGCGGCCGTGTGGAACCCATGTTCGGGATGGACGAGGTCGGACGCCCGTTCGCCCGCGGCGACCGGCAGCGGTGGCCGACGGATCAGGGGTGAGGCGGTGGGGGAGTTCCTGCACGCCTGGTGGTCCCGCACCCTGGCCGAACCGGACCCCACCGTCCCCGCGCACGAGGTCCTGGCCCTGTGCACCGAGGCATCCGCCGCGCTCGGCCCCTGGCTCGGCGCCTGGGAGGCGCACGAGGACCACGTCGCCACCCGTCACCTGGCCGACGCGGCCGCCCGCTGGGAGTACTCCCTCCGGGGTGACGAACTTCCCTGGCACACGTGGGAGGACGAGGACGCCCTGTGCGCCGAACTCGCCGCCTGGTTGGTCCGCCACGCCCCCGCACGGCTTCGTGCCCAGGGTGCCTCCGAGGAACCGCTCCACCGGATACCGCTCGCCGCACTCACCGGCCCTGCCCGCCGGGAGGACCCGCACCGGCCCGACCATCGCTACTGAGCAGGCGCTGTCGCGCACGTTCCCGTCCCGGCGAGCGCCCGAGCCGAGGCCGGTCGGGTCGGGACGGCGCCCGGTCACCATGTGACGGGGCGCCGTCCCCTCAGACGCAGGTGGCCGTGAACGGGCCGTCCGCCGCGAAGGCGAGCGCGGCGAAGCGCTCGCCCATCAGGCGGTGGGTCGCGGCGTCCGGGTGCAGCTGGTCCGGCAGCGGCAGCTCCTCCGCGTCGGCCGGGCCGTAGAGCGCGCGGCCGTCGAGGTGGTGCAGATGCGGATCGTCGGCGGAGCGCTGTTCGACGATTCGGGCCAGCTCCTCGCGCACGACGTTCAGCGTCAGCTTCCCGCCCGCGGTCTCGGCCGCGTCGCCCAGGGCGACGAACTTCAATCGGCCCGTGCTCAGTTGGGAGAGATCCGGTGCGCTGGGGCCCGGAGTGTCCTCGTGTATCGGGCACAGGATCGGTGAGACCAGAAGCAGCGGGGTGGTGGGGTGGCCCTCGCGGATCGTGTCGAGGAAGCCGTGGACGGCGGGGGTGAAGGCGCGCAGCCGCATCGCGTCGGTGTTGACCAGGTTGATGCCGATTTTCAGGCTGATCAGGTCGGCCGGGGTGTCCCGCAGCGCGCGAGCGGTGAAGGGGTCGAGCAGGGCGCTGCCGGCCAGCCCCAGGTTGATCAGCTCCGCTCCACCGAGACGCGCGGCGAGCGCGGGCCAGATGGCACTGGGGCTCGCGGCGTCGGAACCGTGGCTGATCGAGCTCCCGTGGTGCAGCCACACCGGGCGCCCCCGGTCCGGTGCGGGTTCGACGGGGGCGTCGGTGCGCAGCGCGACGAGTTCGGTGGTCTCGTTGTGCGGCAGCCAGATCTCGATGTCCTTGTCGCCCTCGGGCAGATCGGCGAACCGGATCGTGGCGACCGGCCCCGGCCGGTGCTCGGCCGACCCGGTGACCATGTCGACGATCACGGTGTTTCCGGTGGACGCGATGGCCCGGCCCGCAGGGCGGCCGTCGACGAGCAGGTCGTACACGCCGTCCGGGCGTGGCGGCGCACCCGCGTAGGCCCGCTTGGTGGGCAGGGTGTCCAGCTCCAGGGCGGTCGCCCGCGTACGGAAGGCCAGCCGGACACCGGAGGGCTGGGACTCGGCCGAGGCCAGCTGAGGGTCGGGGTACTGGGCGCGGGCCCATGCGGGCAGCCGGTGCGGGAGTACGCCGTGCGCGGTGCGTTCCAGATCGAGGGCGCCCCGCAGGAGCGCGGCGGTCAGCGGCGTGGTGGTCCAGCGGTGCGGGGTGCTCGGTCGAGTGCTCATGGTGCTCAGCCCGTCGGTCGGATGGCGGATGGCAGGTGTCGGACGAAGGCAGGTGCCCGGCGGCAGGTGCCGGACGGCGGATGGTGGGTGCCGGGCTCAGTGAGCGGTCCAGTTCCTCAGGAGCGCGTCGAGCTGGTCGAGGGCCCAGGTCCAGCTCTCCTGCGAGTCGGGGGCGGAGTGGCTGAAGCCGCCGGCCGCCTCCAGGCTGACGTATCCGTGGAACACGCTGCCCAGGAGGCGGACGGCGTGCGTCTGGTCCGGTTCCGCCAGGTCGTAGCCCCGCAGGATGGCCCGTGTCATCCTCGAGTGCCGGGGTCCCGCGCTCGCGGCAGCCGTCTCCGGGTCCAGCCTGAGCTGTGCCGCCGCGTAACGGCCCGGGTGCTCGCGTGCGTAGTCGCGGTAGACGTCGGCGAAGGCGGTCAGCGCGTCCCGTCCGGCGCGACCCGCCAGGGCGGCGGCTGCCCGGTCGGCCATCTCCTCCAGCGCGAGCAGGGCGATCCGCGTCCTCAGCTCCTGGGAGTTCTTCAGGTGCGAGTAGAGGCTCGCGACCTTGACGTCGAACTGCCGGGCGAGCGCGGAAAGGGTCACCTGGTCAAAGCCGGCGGTGTCGGCCATCTCCGCCCCTGCCCGGACCAGTCTCTCCGCGGTGAGTCCCGCGCGTGCCATGACCTCCCCCTCCTCTGCCTGATCGCTTTATTCATTTGCCTACAAGATTTAGGCAAATTAGCATAGCGTTCATGAATCCGCTGACTGAACAAGAGATCCGCGCCGCCTTCGTGAACTGCAGCAAGGGCGAGGCGAAGCGTCTGGCCGTTCCGCGCGACCTCGCGGACCGCGAGTGGGCCGATCTGGACTTCCTCGGCTGGCGCGACCCCCAGGCGCCCGACCGCGCCTACCTCGTCGTGGAATCTGAGGGCCGCCCCAAGGCCGTCGTGCTGCGCTCCTCCGGCGCGGTGGCCGGCCGGCAGCGGCGGAGCATGTGCTCCATGTGCCTGACCACGCACTCGGGCGGCGTCTCCCTGATGGTCGCCCCGAAGGCAGGCAAGGCGGGAGCACAGGGCAACTCGGTGGGCGCCTACCTCTGCAGCGACCTCGCTTGCTCCCTGTACGTCCGGGGCAAGAAGGACGCGGGCCCCGGCGCCCGGCTGCGCGAGTCGCTCACGCTGGAGGAGAAGATCCAGCGGACCTCGGCGAACATCACCGCGTTCCTCGCCCAGGTGACGGCATGACAGCTGGGGCGTGTGGTGCAACACGACGGCCGCGCACGGTGGTGGTGCCCGTACGGGCGGGTCACGCCTGCCGGGCTACCCGGCGGGCCCACAGCACCAGGGGTACCTGGAGCGGCACGCGCGCGTAGGCCAGAGCGCGTTGCGGTGCGGGGCGGTGGCGCCAGTCGGCCGCCATCTTCACGTTGCCGGGGAGCACGGCCACGAAGAACGCGGCGGCCCCGAGGGCGGCTGTACGACGGGTACGCGGGGCGAGAACGCCCGCCGCGAGGGCGAGTTCGACGCCGGCGCTCGCGTACGTCCAGGTGCGCGGGGTTCCCGGCAGAGCGCTCGGTACGAGCGAGTCGAAGGGACGGGGCGCCGCGAGGTGCAGCGCTCCCGCACCGGCCAGCAGGCCGGCCAGGGCGACGGCGGAACGGTGGGTCATGTGGTGCCTCCTGCGGGGGAGTGGTGTACCGGAGGGCCCATCCTGCCCCTGTCGTCCGGCTCCGACGCGCGGGCGGGGGTGAAAGGGCGCTCAGATCCAGTTGCCCCGGCCGAACGTGGTGATGCGGGCTCGCCGGACGGTGTCCCGGTCGGGCCGCTGCCGATGTGAATCGCCGTCAGCGCGAGAAGGAACCACGCCCGCCGTGAAGGCGCCGCCGTTGACCGAGGCCCCTCGTGGGCCGGAGAAACTGGCGACCACGATCAAGACCATGACGGTCACGCTGTTACGCCGGAGCTCCTGAGCCGCCCCGGGGCGGCGGAGGCCCTGAGGGCGTTCACGCGGTGCCGCGTTCAGGCGCCGGGCACCGTCTGGTGCACCTGGCGCAGGAAGGCCGCGTTGTCGGGCGTCTTACGGACCTTGTCCAGTACGGCTTCGAGCGCGGCCTTGCTGTCCCGGCCGTGCAGGGCGCGCCGCAGTCCGCGCATCGCCGTCAGCTCAGCTTCGGAGAGCAATAGTTCCTCCCGTCGGGTGCCGGACGGGGCGATGTCGACCGCAGGGAAGATTCGACGGTCGGCCAGGGCGCGGTCCAGGCGGAGCTCCATGTTGCCGGTGCCCTTGAGCTCCTCGAAGAAGAAGTCGTCCGCGCGCGATCCGGTCTCCACCAGGGCTGTCGCCAGGATGGTCAACGAGCCGCCCTCCTCGGTCAGCCGCGCCGCGCCGAACAGCTTCTTCGGGCCTTGGAGCGCCGCCGCGTCGACGCCGCCGCTCAGCGTGCGCCCGCCGGGGCCCGCCGCGTTGTTGTGGGCCCGGCAGAGCCGGGTGAGCGAGTCGAGGAGGATGACGACGTCCTGCCCCTGCTCCACGAGCCGCTTGCCGCGCTCCACGGCGAGGTTGGCCAGGGCGATGTGCTCCTTCGCCGGACGGTCGAACGTGGAGGCGAGCACGTCGCCGCGCACCGACCGGCGCATGTCCGTGACCTCTTCGGGGCGTTCGTCGAGCAGCACCACCATGAGATGGCACTCCGGATGGTTCGTCGCGACGGCTGCCGCCAGTTGCTGGAGCAGTACCGTCTTACCGGTCTTCGGCGGAGCGACGATCAGACCGCGCTGCCCCTTGCCGACCGGCGCGATCAGGTCGACGAGGCGGGGCGCCGGACCGCCCGTACGCGTCTCCAGCCGCAGCCGGTCCCGGGGGTGCAGCGGCGTCAGTTCGTGGAAGTGCGGGCGTGGGCGGAGGGCCTGCGGGGGCAGCCCGTTGACACGGTCGACGACGGTGAGCGCGCCCGGCCGGTCGCAGCCGCCCTGGACGAAGTCGCCCTTGCGCAGCCCGTGCCGGCTGATCAGCGCGGCCGGGACGCGGACGTCTCCGGGGGCGGGATGCCCGTGCGGTCCGCGCAGCATGCCGTGGCCGCTCTCCGGGGTGTCGAGGACACCGGCGGCGGCGACGGGCACGTGCCGGGCGGATACGGGGCGTTCGAGTGTGGTGGTCACAGGGATGTCCTTTCGGGGACGGAAGAGTGTGCGAGCCCGGTGCGGGCGGCCCCGGAGGCGGTGTTCGCGCCTCGACGTGCGCCGCGCGGCCCGGCATCCCGTGGAGCGGCGAGCGGAGATCGCGCCACGCCGTGTGTCACGGGCGGAACGGGCCGGTTCGACGGGTACGGGAACAGGAAGGCTGCGAGTTGCTTCGGGAATGAGCTGAATCGCGGGTCGTGAATCGACAGGTGCGACAGCTGTGAAGAGAATCGGCACCGGCGTCCCGATGGGGACCTGCACGAGTGCTTTTTCGGATATTACCACGGTGAGCGGTCGCAGGGAACAGCGTTCTCGATTCCGGTTCCCGTTACACGGGAGAAGGTGTGGGGGCCCCGGCAACGGCGGAGGGAATCCCACGGCGCCGGAGCCGCCAGCGGTTGATGTCCGCGCGGCGGCCGGCTCCGGCGGTTGACCCGCACGACCGTCGGGGCCCGCCGCGTCCGGGCTTTCCGACCGCCGTCACCCGCGCCCGGGACCGCCCCGGAACGCCGCGAGGATCTCCTCGGCGGCCAGTGTCGCCGTCAGGCCGCCCTCGCGCACCCGCCGTTCCAGCTCCGGCGCGCGCGCCCGTACGTCCGGGTGGGAACGCAGGCTCTCCAGCAGCTCGTCCCGGACCATGCTCCACGTCCAGTCCACCTGCTGCTCGCTCCGCTTCGCAGCCAGGCGCCCCGTCGATTCCAGCAGGGTGCGGTGCTGCTCCAGGCTCTCCCACACCGTGTCCAGGCCCGTCGCCTCGCGGGCGCTGCAGGTCAGGACCGGCGGGGTCCATGCCGCGTCGGCGGGGTGCATCAGCCGCAGGGCGCCCGCCAGTTCGCGTGCGGCCGAGCGGGCCTCGCGCTCGTGCGGGCCGTCCGCCTTGTTCACCGTGATGACGTCCGCCAGCTCCAGGACGCCCTTCTTGATGCCCTGGAGCTGGTCGCCCGTACGCGCCAGGGTGAGCAGCAGGAAGGTGTCGACCATGCGGGCCACCGCGGTCTCCGACTGGCCGACCCCGACCGTCTCCACCAGCACCACGTCGTAACCCGCCGCCTCCATCACCACCATGGATTCCCGGGTCGCCTTCGCCACCCCGCCCAGCGTTCCCGCCGAGGGCGAGGGGCGGACGAACGCGTGCGGGTCCACCGCGAGGCGCTCCATCCGGGTCTTGTCGCCCAGGATGGAGCCGCCGGTACGGGTGGACGACGGGTCCACGGCGAGCACCGCGACCCGGTGCCCCAGCCCCGTGAGCAGAGTGCCGAGCGCGTCGATGAAAGTCGACTTGCCGACCCCCGGCACCCCGCTGATCCCGACCCGCCGGGCCCGGCCCGCGTGCGGCAGCAGTCTGCTCAGCAACTGCTGGGCGAGCACCCGGTGGTCGGGGCGGGAGGACTCGACGAGGGTGATCGCGCGCGCGACGAACGCGCGCTTCCCGTCGAGTACCCCCTTCGCGTAACTCTCGATGTCGATCGTCGGGGCCATCGGTTCAGCGGCTCACAGCTCGTGGCCGAGCGCCGTACCGAGCCGCCGCACCAGGTCGTACGCGGCGTCCGGGATGACCGTGCCCGGCGGGAAGACCGAGGCGGCGCCCGCCTCGTGCAGGGCCTCGACGTCCTGCGGCGGGATCACCCCGCCCACCACGATCATGATGTCCTCGCGCCCCTCGGCCGCCAGCTCCTCCCGCAGCGCGGGAACGAGCGTGAGGTGCCCCGCGGCCAGCGACGAGACGCCCACGACGTGCACGTCCGCCTCGACCGCCTGGCGCGCCACTTCGGCGGGTGTCTGGAACAGCGGGCCGACGTCCACGTCGAAGCCCAGGTCGGCGAAGGCCGACGCGATCACCTTCTGGCCCCGGTCGTGGCCGTCTTGGCCCATCTTCGCGACCAGGATGCGCGGGCGGCGGCCCTCCGCCTCCTCGAAGGCGTCGACCAGTGCGCGGGTGCGGTCCACCGACGGGGACTCTCCTGCCTCTTTGCGGTACACCCCGGAGATCGTACGGATCTGGCCGGCGTGGCGTCCGTACACCTTCTCCAGCGCGTCCGAGATCTCGCCGACCGTGGCCATGGCGCGGGCCGCGTCCACCGCCAAGGCCAGCAGGTTGTCCTCCAACTCGGGGCCCGGGGCGCGCCCGGCCGCCTCGGTCAGCGCGCGCAGCGCGTCCTGGCAGGCGTTCTCGTCGCGCTCCGCCCGAAGCCGCCGCAGTTTCTCGATCTGCTGGGTGCGTACGGAGGAGTTGTCGACCGAGCGGACGTCGATCTTCTCGTCGGTGGCGACGCGGTACTTGTTGACGCCGATGACGGGCTGGCGGCCCGAGTCGATGCGCGCCTGGGTCCGGGCGGCGGCCTCCTCGATCCGGAGCTTGGGGATGCCCGCGTCGATGGCCTTCGCCATGCCGCCGGCCGCCTCGACCTCTTCGATGTGCTGCCAGGCCCGCCGTGCCAGGTCGTGGGTGAGCTTCTCCACGTACGCGCTGCCGCCCCACGGGTCGATGACCCGTCCGGTGCCGGACTCCTGCTGGAGGAGCAGCTGCGTGTTGCGGGCGATGCGCGCCGAGAAGTCGGTGGGCAGCGCGAGTGCCTCGTCCAGCGCGTTGGTGTGCAGGGACTGGGTGTGTCCCTGGGTGGCGGCCATCGCCTCCACGCAGGTGCGGGTGACGTTGTTGAACACGTCCTGAGCGGTGAGCGACCAGCCGGAGGTCTGCGAATGGGTGCGCAGGGAGAGGGACTTGGGGTTCTTCGGCTCGAACTCCTTGACCAGCTTGGCCCAGAGCAGCCGGGCCGCCCTCAGCTTGGCGATCTCCATGAAGAAGTTCATGCCGATCGCCCAGAAGAACGACAGCCGGGGCGCGAACGCGTCCACGTCCAGACCGGCGTCCCGGCCGGCCCGCAGGTACTCCACCCCGTCCGCCAGGGTGTACGCCAGCTCCAGGTCGGCCGTGGCTCCGGCCTCCTGGATGTGGTAGCCGGAGATGGAGATCGAGTTGTAACGCGGCATCTTCCGCGAGGTGTACGCGAAGATGTCCGAGATGATCCGCATCGAGGGGCCCGGCGGATAGATGTACGTGTTGCGGACCATGAACTCCTTGAGGATGTCGTTCTGGATGGTCCCGGCCAGCTTCTCCGGCGGCACGCCCTGCTCCTCGGCGGCCACGATGTACAGCGCCAGCACCGGGAGCACCGCGCCGTTCATCGTCATCGACACGGACATCCGGTCCAGCGGGATGCCGTCGAACAACTGGCGCATGTCGAGGATCGAGTCGATCGCCACGCCCGCCATGCCGACATCACCCGTCACCCGGGGATGGTCGCTGTCGTACCCCCGGTGCGTGGGCAGGTCGAAGGCGACGGAGAGCCCCTTCTGACCGGCCGCGAGGTTGCGCCGGTAGAAGGCGTTGGACTCCTCGGCCGTGGAGAACCCCGCGTACTGACGGATCGTCCACGGCTGGTTGACGTACATCGTCGGGTAGGGGCCTCGCAGGTACGGGGCGATGCCCGGGAAGGTGTCGAGGAAGTCGACGCCCTCCAGATCGGCCTCCGTGTACAGCGGCTTGACGGTGATGCCCTCGGGGGTCTCCCACAGCAGGTCGTCCACCGAACTGCCGGTCGACTCCTTCACCGCGGCCCGCCAGCGGTCGGCCGAGGGCGCCGGAGGAGTGTCCCCGTCCAGGGGCACCGCGGAGAAGTCCGGTACAGGGCTCGCGGCTGCCCCGGACGTGCCTGCGGCTTCGGGGTTCACGGGGTTCTGCATCACGCCACTCCCAGTCGGTCGAGTTCGAAGGAGAGCACGGCGACGGCGTCGCAGCCCGCGAAGACGTAGGCGTCGACCCCGTCCACCTCGGCGGGGCGGCCGGCGAGCAGCACCCGGCCCGCCCCGGCGGCCACGAGCGCCGCGGCGACCGGGGCCGCCTCCTGCTCGTACACCGCGTCCGACGAGCAGAGGCAGGCGATCGACGCACCGGACGCGGCGAAAGCGTCCGCGACCGTGGCGGCGTCCACGGTCGCCGGCCGGTGGATCGTCTCGATGCCGCCGGCCTGGAAGAGGTTGGCGGCGAAGGAGGCACGGGCGGTGTGCGCCGACGCCGGACCGAGGGCCGCCAGGAAGATCCTCGGGCGGGCACCGGTCGCTGCCAGATGGGCGTCCGACCGGCTCCGCAGCGCCTCGAACGCCTCGTCGCGGCGGACCTTCGGCAGACCTCCGGACGGCGCAGGGGGCGCCGCCTGGCGTTCCACCGGCGGTTCGGCCAGGTGCGGGAACTCGCTGACCCCCGTCACAGGCTCCTTGCGGCGCGCCAGGTCGCGGGAGCGCTTCTCCCAGGCCGCCGCGAGCCGTTCGGCGACCAGACCCGAGGCGGCGGCCGCCTCCTGGCCGCCCGCGGCCTCGATCTCCTGGAAGAACGCCCAGGCGGCGACGGCCAGCTCCTCGGTGAGGCGCTCCACGTACCAGGAGCCGCCCGCCGGGTCGACGACCCGGGCCAGATGCGACTCCTCCATCAGGATGGTGGAGGTGTTCCGGGCGATCCGCCGGGCGAAGGCGTCCGGCAGCCCGAGCGCCTCGTCGAAGGGGAGGACGGTCACCGCGTCCGCGCCACCGACCCCGGCACCCAGACAGGCGAGCGTGGTGCGGAGCATGTTCACCCAGGGGTCGCGCCGCGTCATCATCACCGACGAGGTCACCGCGTGCTGCCGCTGCGCGCCCGCGCCGGGCGCCCCGCAGGCCTGAGCGACCCGCGCCCACAGCCGGCGCGCGGCCCGCAGCTTGGCGATCGTCAGGAACTGGTCGGCGGTCGCCGCGTAGCGGAACTCCAGCTGCGAGCAGGCCGCCTCGACGGACAGCCCGGCGGCGGTCAGCGCCCGGAGGTACGCCACCCCGGTGGCGAGCGAGAGGCCAAGTTCCTGGGCGGCGCCGCCACCGGCCTCGTGGTAGGGCAGCGCGTCCACGCTCAGCGCCCGCAGCCCCGGATACTCCCCGGCGCACCGGGCGGCCCACTCGACGGCCGTGGTGAGGTCGGGCGTGGCACCCGTACGGGCCGACCGGCCCAGCGGGTCGATGCCGAGCCCGCCGCGTACGGCCTCCGGGTCGACACCCCGGTCCGCGTACAGCCGCAGCAGCTCCGCCGCCGCATCGGAGTCGTTCCCGGCGTCGAGGGTGAGCGGGGCCAGGTCGAGGAGGACGCCGTCCAGCGCCCGCTCCAGGCCGGAGACGGGTACGCCGCCGGGGCCGCCGACACCGAGCCACAGCGAGGTGACGCCGTTCTCCAGGTCGGCGAGCAGGGCCTCGTTGAGCCGGGCCGGGTCGGTCAGCGCGTGGCGCTGCCGCACGTCCCAGCCGCCCGCCGCGTTCCCGGCAGGTCCGCCGCCCCGGGTGAAAGGCGCGAAACCGGGCAGCCCGGCCGCGGGCGCGCTGTCCCGGGAGGTGTACAGAGGGCGGGTGGTGAGCCCGTCCTCCAGCTTCGTGGACAGGGCTTCCAGTGCGGCCTCACCCGTGACGTCCTTGCCCGACTTGCGCAGAACGCCCTCGACGAGGGTCTGCCACTGGTCCGGGGAGGCGTCAGCGAACTCGGCGGCCAGGGGGAGCCCGTCAGCAGGCAGGACCGTCATGCCCAGATGCTAGGGCAGCCCGGTGGCGAACCAGCAGAGGGAGCCGCTGTGACCTATCCCTCTCCGGTGCGCGTCCGCGCCCTCACGGAGCGTGTCGCGGGGCACCCGTGGACGGCCGCCGGACGGTCGGGGTGGTCGCGGGCGGCGGCAGGGCGTGGCGGCGGGGTCCGGCGGACCGGGTGGAGGGTGGCGGATGGAGATCCGGTTCCGCCCTCGGGGGCGCCGGCCGCCACCCTCCGACGGGTCGGCGGCCTACGGTCGGCCGACGCGTGCCCCGTCATTCGATCGGGCGATGCGGCCGGTGCCCGGGCAGGGCCGGGAGCCGGGTCGGGGGAGGGGCGGGCACCGGGCCCCGGTCGTCGGCGGACCGGTCCGTTCCGGCCTTCTCCGTTGTCGAATCGCCCCCGGCGTGCGACGTTGATACGTAAATGCGCAAAACGTCGGGAAAGAGGCAGTTCATCGTGCAGACCGCCCGGGCCGTCCCGGCCACCACCGTCGTCAACCTGCGGGATCTGGGTGGCATCGCCCTGAGTCACGGCCAGCGGGTGCGGCAGGGCATCCTCCTGCGCTCGGGTCAGCTGAGCGAACTCGATCCGGAGCACGACATGGCGGTCGTCGCGCTCGGTGTCCGAACGGTGGTCGACCTGCGGACCGCCGACGAACGGCACTGGGCCCCGGACCGGCTGCCGCCGAGGGCCCGGCTCTTCGTGGCCGACGTACTGGGCGGCAACCCCGGTGTCGCCCCCGCCCGGCTCAGGGCCCTGCTCGCCGATCCGGCCGCCGCGGAGGAGGCGCTGGGAGGGGGAAGGGCCGAGGAGGTCTTCGCGCAGACGTACCGCCAGATGGTGCTCTCCCCGGGGGCCGCGTCCGCCTATCGTGCCTTCCTGGAGACGGCGGCGGACGCGTCGGCCAGGCCGGTGCTCTTTCACTGCACGGCGGGGAAGGACCGCACGGGCTGGGCCACCGCGGTACTGCTGATGATCCTGGGGGCCTCCCGGGAGACCGTCCGGGCAGAGTTCCTCGCGGTGAACCCCGCGGTTCGCCTCGCCTTCGCCCCCTCGGTGCAGCGCTTCCTCGACGCGGGCGGCGATCCCGCCATCGCCTCCGCCGTCATCGAGGCACGGCCCCGCTACCTCGACGTGGCGCTGGACGCGGTGGAGGAGCGGTGGGGCGGGCTCGACGGCTATGTGCGCAGCGGGCTGCGGCTGCCGGAACCGGTGGTGGAGCGGCTGCGGGCGGAGCTGACCGTCCCCGTCGGTGTGCCGGTGTAGGCACACGGCGGCGGCCGGGGAACGCTTGAGCGGCCGGGAGGTACGCGGACGGTGTGTCCGTGTAC
>NZ_JBHWZJ010000106.1:0-20703 GCF_042728415.1 Streptomyces sp. NPDC060198
GGTTCGGGGCGGCAGGGAGCGGTACGGCGGTGGTCCCGGACCCAGTGAGGTACGGGTGGTCAGACGAGCGGCGGCCGGCCGAGCCGGGTCATCCGCCACACCGTGCGCCAGCGCATCGGGTTGCGGGGGCCGCACGGGGTGCGCAGGCCTTCGGCGAACCCGCCCATCCAGGCCTTCAGCCCTTTCGCGGAACGGGTCCTGGCGAAGGTGAGCAGCGTCCAGACACCCAGGTAGAGCGGGATCAGCGGCGCCGGGAGGTTCCGGCGGGCGAGCCACACCCGGTTGCGGGCGGTCATCCGGTGGTAGACCCCGTGCCGGGCGGGCGAGGTCTTCGGGTGCTGGAGCAGCAGATCCGGTTCGTAGAGGATGTTCCAGCCGTTGTCGAGCGCCCGCCAGGAGAGGTCCGTCTCCTCGTGGGTGAAGAAGAACTCGGCAGGCCACAGGCCCGTGCCCGCCAGCATCTTCATCGAGAAGGCGTGCGCCCCGCCGAGGAAGGCCGTGACGTGCCCGCGCCGCATCGGGTCCGAGGCGCGCAGCCGCGGGATGTGGCGGCGCTGCGTCTCGCCGTGCTCGTCGGCGATCCGGAAGCCGACGATGCCGAGACCGGGATCGGCGGTGAACAGGTCCTGCACCGTGCTGAACACGTTCTTCTCGACCAGCAGGCCGTCGTCGTCCAGCTCGATCACCACGTCCACGTCGCCGAGTTCGGCGAGGCGGGCGAGGCCGACGTTCCGGCCACCGGGGCAGCCGAGGTTCTCCTCGTTCTCGATGAGGGTCACCCCGCCCTCCAGGTCCTCCAGGCCGGGGAAGGCGGAGAAGTCCGGAAGCTTCGTGCCGTTGCCGATGACGACGAGCCGGGTGGGCCGGACGTCCTGCATGGCCACCGACGCGAGGAGGGCCTCCACCGCCCGGGGGCGGTCACCCATGGTGACGATGGAGACACCGATGCGTGGTGCGAGGGTTGCGGATGCGGACAAGATCGGTACTCCCGTGCTCGGCTTCGGTGTCCGCGATCGTACGCCCCGGATTTCGGCCGCCCGACGCCGAACCGTCGTATGGATGCCGAGAAGTGTTCACCGGACGCCGAGGGCGCTGCCTCGGGACGCGCTCGGCCGGGAGCGGAGGCCCCCGGTCAGCCGATACGGGTCCCCGCGCCGCTCACCCGCACGCGCGGATCGCCCGGCCGCAGCTCCACCGTGAGAGTGCCGGGCCTGCCCATGTCCGCGCCCTGGTGCAGCGTGAGCACCGCATCGGCCGGGACGAGTCCCAGCTCACGCGCGTACGCCCCGAAAGCCGCGGCGGCGGCACCCGTCGCGGGGTCCTCCACCACGCCGCCCACCGGGAACGGGTCGCGGACGTGGAAGACCCGCTCGGACTCCCGCCACACCAGCTGGAGCGTCGTGAGGTCCAGCCGCTCCATGAGGGACGCGAGCCGGGAGAAGTCGTACCTCAGGTCCGCGAGGCGCTCTCGGGTCGCGGCGGCCAGCACGAGATGGCGGGCGCCGGCGAACGCGATACGGGGCGGCAGCGCTGGGTCGAGATCACCGGCCGGCCAGTCGAGCGCGGCCAGCGCCCGGGCCAGATCCGCCGGGGCGATCTCCGTCACGTGCGGCTCCACACTGGTCAGCGTGGCCCGCGCCGTGCCGTCCCGCAGCGCCACGGCGACCGGGACCGTGCCGGCCCGGGTCAGGAACTCCAGGTCACCGGGGCCGTCGCGGTCCGCCAGCGCGAGCGCGGCGGCGACCGTCGCGTGACCGCAGAACGGCACCTCGGCCTTCGGGCTGAAATAGCGGACCGTGTACGTCCGCTCCCCGGGCGCCTCGGTCAGGAACGCGGACTCGCTGTAGCCGAGCTCGGCGGCGACGGCCAGCATCGCGGCATCGTCCATGGCCGACGCGTCCAGGACGACACCGGCCGGGTTGCCTCCCTCCGGGTCCGTGGAGAAAGCGGTGTAATGCAGGATCTCGGCAGGTTCGTCGGCATTCATGTAGCGGCTCAACCGGTGGACCCGGGAGACCTATTCCCGGAGCGGGCCAGGAGGCCGCGGGGCCGCTCGGTCCAGCATCTCCTCGATGAGACCGGCCGCCCGCGCGGTGCCGCCCTCGGCCCGCGCCGCCGCCCGGAGCTCCGCCGAGCGGCGGGCGACCTCAGGGGCGGCGAGGAGTTCGTCCAGCGCGGTCCGCAGCACCTCGGCCGTGGCGTCGTCCGTGTCGACGCGCCGGGCCACCCCCAGCTCCACGAGACGGTCGGCGTTCATGAACTGGTCGACGGCCTGCGGAACCGCGATCATGGGCACCCCTGCCAGCAGCCCCTCGCTGGAGCCACCCATTCCGGCGTGGGTGACGAAGGCGTCGGCCTGTGCCAGGATCTCCCGCTGCGGCACCCAGCGGTGCACCTCCACGTGGGGCGGGATCCCGCCGAGCTCCGCCAGGTCGGTGTGCTTCCCGATCTGGAGCACCAGGTGCAGGTCGGGCCTGCCGCCGAAGGCCGCCAGGCACCGGCGGTAGAACTCCGGCCGGTGGGTGTACGCCGATCCCAGGGAGACCAGCAGCACCCGCGCGGCACCGGCGGGACGCGTCCAGCCGGCGCCTTCGGCCGCCGCACCCGTCTGCGGCTCGTCCACGGGGACGCAGGTGCCCACGAAGGTCACCCGGTCCGTGTCCACCCGGTCGGCGTGCGGCTGCATCGCCCGGGGGATCAGGGCCAGGGCCCGGTCCGGGCGGCCGGAGAAGGCGTCCATGTCGGTGGTGGTCGCCCCGCATCCGGCGAGCCACCGGGTGAATTTCGCGCGGTAGGCGTCGGCGCCCGGCAGCCGCCACAGCTGCGCGCCCACTTCTTCGTCGTACCCCTCCCAGCCCACCAGGGTCGGGGACAACTGGAGGACGGGGCGCCCCTGGGACTCGGCGAGCGCCCGCCCGGCGTAGGCGCCGATGTCGTAGAGGTAGAGGTCGGCGGGATCGTCGTCGTAGAAGGCGCGCAGCTGCGGGAGGGCCCGGACGGCGTCGTCGAGGAAGAGCTCCATGGCGGCGACGGGGTCGTCGGGCCACTTGTCGTCGGCGCCCGGCAGCCCGGAGGCGCAGAGCACCGGCTCCGCGCCGGTCGGGGCGATCAGACCGGCGACCGCCGGATCGTTGGCGTACGTCACCCGGTGGCCCCGGGCGACCAGTTCGCGGATGATCTCCAGGCTGGGCAGCACATGGCTGACGGCCGGAATTCCGGCCATCGCGATGTGGGCGCGGCGACGGGACACGGGGAATCACACCTTCCGGGTCTGTGGGGGTGGGACGGGTACCCTCAAGCGCCGCGCGGGCCGGGCGCGGCGGCTTCCAGGTCGGCGACGCTGCCCGACATCACCGTCCGGATGTGCGTGGTGAGGTGCTCGGCGGGCCAGTCCCACCAGGCCACCGCCAGCAGCCGGGCGACGTCCTGCGCGACGAAGCGGGTGCGCAGGAGGCGGGCCGGGTTGCCGCCGACGACGCCGTAGTCGGGCACGTCCGAGACGACGACCGAGCCGGCGCCGATGATCGCCCCGTGCCCGATGCGTACACCCGGCAGCACGGTGGCGCCGTAGCCGAACCAGACGTCGTTGCCGACGACCGTGTCCCCCCGGTCCGGGAGGCCCGTGAGCAGGTCGAAGTGCTCGGCCCAGGAGCCGCCCACGGTGGGGAAGGGAAACGTGGAGGGGCCGTCCATGCGGTGGTTGGCGCCGTTCATCAGGAACCGCACCCCCGTGCCCAGCGCGCAGAACTTCCCGATGACGAGCTTCTCCGGGCCGTAGTGGTAGAGCACGTTCCGTCTCTCGAACGCGGTCGCGTCGTCCGGGTCGTCGTAGTAGGTGTACTCCCCGACCTCGATCAGCGGCGACGTCACCAGCGGGCGCAGGAGCACCACACGGGGTTGGCCGGGCATCGGGTGGAGCACGCTCGGGTCGGCGGGTACGGGCACGTCGGGGGTCCTCCCGGAGGCGGCGTCGGGCCCATCCATGATCACAGCAAGGCGCCTTCCGGGACAGTCATTTGTCACCTGCGGAGACGCGCGCCGCCGGCCGCCGCGCCCGGCGCACGCGGTGCTCATCACCCCGCCATCCGGATGTCGTGCACCCGACAGACGGGCGATGCCGTTCCGCACTCCAATGCCCAGGGGGCGTCCGGCGGGCCGAGGCCGCACACCCCTCGACACCCATCTGCCAGGGGAGAGACCATGACGCCCGCACCGACCGCCACGGACACCGAACGCCCGGACCACCAGGCCGGGTTCCGCGCCGCCGCCCGCCTCCACAGCCAGGGTGTGGGCCGCCGCCGCTTCCTCACCACCACGGGCGCCGCCGCCGCCGCGCTCGCCTTCGCCGTCAACCTGCCCGCCGCAGGCACGGCGAGCGCCGCCGAACTCGACCCCCGCAGGATCGCCGAGAACCCGTTCACCCTCGGGGTGGCCTCCGGCGACCCGCTGCCCGACTCCCTCCTGCTCTGGACGCGCCTCGCCCCGCGACCGTTCGAAGCGGACGGCGGGCTGCCCGCCGCCCGCGTCCAGGTCGCCTGGGAACTCGCCCACGACGAGCGCTTCCGCCGCGTCGTCCGGCGCGGAACCGCCACCGCGCACCCGGAGTTCGCGCACAGCGTCCGCACCGAGGTCCGCGGCCTGGAGCCCGGCCGCACCTTCTACTACCGCTTCCGCGCCGGAGGCTGGACGAGCGGGACCGGCCGCACCCGCACCGCCCCCGACCCGCACGCCCGCAACCGCGCGGTCAGGCTCGCCGCCGTCTCCTGCCAGGCGTACCACGACGGGTACTTCACCGCCTACCGCCACCTCGCGGACGAGGACGTGGACGCCGTCTTCCATCTCGGCGACTACCTCTACGAGTACGCCGTCACCGCCACCGGCGGCGCCCGCGCCCACACCGACCGCGTGCTACCGGACGTCTTCAACCGGGAGACCCTGACCCTGGAGGACTACCGCCTGCGGTACGCCCTCTACAAGACGGACCCCGACCTGCGCGCCGCGCACGCCGCGCACCCCTTCGTCGTCACCTGGGACGACCACGAGACCGAGAACAACTACGCCGACGACGTCCCCGAGAACAGCGTGCCCGCCGAGGAGTTCCTGCTCCGCCGGGCCGCCGCCTACCGCGCGTACTGGGAGAACCAGCCGCTGCGCACCCCGCAGCGCCCCACCGGCCCCGACATGCGCCTCTACCGGCGGCTGCGGTTCGGCCGCCTCGCGCAGTTCGACATCCTGGACACCCGCCAGTACCGCAGCGACCAGGCGTACGGCGACGGCTGGAAGGTCCCCGGACCCGAGTCCGAGGACCCCGCGCGCACCCTGACCGGCGCCACCCAGGAGCGATGGCTGATCGACGGTTGGCGCACCTCGCGCGCCACCTGGAACGTCCTGCCCCAGCAGGTCACCTTCGCCCGGCGCAAGGACGTGCCCACCGCCGCCTACAAGCTCTCGATGGACTCCTGGGACGGCTACCCGGCTTCCCGGCAACGGGTGCTGGACGGCGCCGAGTCGGCGGGCGTCGACAACCTGCTGGTCCTCACCGGCGACGTGCACGTCGCCTACGGCTTCGACCTCAAGAAGGACTTCGACGACCCCTCGTCCCGTACCGTCGGCACGGAGATCGTCACCTCCTCCATCACCAGCGGCCAGAACGGCTCGGTGAAGCCCGCCAACTGGAACAACCAGATGGCGGCCAACCCGCACCTGAAGTTCTACGACGGCCGCCGCGGCTACGCGCTCGTCACCCTCGAAGGCGACCACGCCCGCGCCGACTTCCGCGCCGTGGACGCCGTCACCACGCCCGGCGCCCCCGTCACGACGGCCGGTTCCTTCGTGACGGAGGCGGGCAACCCGGGGCTGACCCCGGCCTGAACCCAGCCGGCGAACCGTCAGGCGGTCGTGCCCGTACGGCTGTCGGAGGGGTAGCGGACGCCGATGCGGTCCCGTACCGCGTCGAGCGTCCGCATCACCGCCAGCGAACCGTCCAGCGGCACCAGCGGGGACTCGGTCTCGCCCGCCCGCAGCGCGCGCATCACCTCGACCGCCTCGTACTGCATGCCGGAAAGCCCCTGCGGACCCGGACCGGTGACGATCTTCTCCGGGTCCGAGGAGCCCGCGCGGTGCAGGAGGAGGTGGTCGGGGTGGAAGAAGTCGCGCGGGAGGTCGATGCGGCCCTTCGTGCCGACGACGGTCGCCGCCGTGGCGTGGTGGCCCACGATCGAACAGGAGAGCAGCGCGGTCGCGCCCGAGTCCCAGCCCAGCAGTATCCCGGTGTTCAGGTCCGTGCCCTCGGGGGAGAGCAGCGCGTCCGCCTGCACCCGGTCCGGCTCGCCCAACAGCAGGTGCGCGAACGACACCGGGTAGACCCCCAGGTCGAGCAGCGCGCCGCCACCGAGGGCGGGGTTGCGCAGCCGGTGCTCGGGACCCACGTCACCCGCGAACCCGAAGTCGGCCTGGACGGTGCGGATCTCGCCGATCGCGCCCTCGCGCACCAGTTCCGTCATCCGGCGGACGACCGGATTGAGGTACGTCCACATGGCTTCCATCAGGAACAGCCCGCGCTCCCGGGCGAGCCCGACCAGCTCACCGGCCTGCCCCGCGTCCAGCGTGAACGCCTTCTCGCAGAGCACGTGCTTGCCCGCGCGCAGTGCCAGCGCGGTCGCCTCGTAGTGGGCGGAGTGCGGGGTTGCGACATAGACCACATCGACGTCGTCGTCCGCGACCAGCTCGGCCCAGCTTCCGTAGGCCCGTCCGATCCCGAACCGCTCGGCGAACGCCAGGGCCGAAGCCTCGGTGCGCGAGGCCACCGCGACCACCTCGGCGTCCGGCAGTCCCAGCAGATCCTCGGTGAAGGTCGCGGCTATGCCGCCCGTCGCCAATATGCCCCAACGCACAGTCCCGCTCATGCCACGCCCTCGAAATCGGGTTACGACCACAACGCCTGAGCTGAGAGCATAGATGCGGATTTCAACGATGTGGAGATGAAGCATGCCGGACAGCGGCGGAAGCCGGGCCCAGCAAGAACAAGAGCACATACCTACGGCGGGAACCGGTCGACTGATCACCGGCCCCGCCGTTCCCGACCCCGCGCCGGGCCCCGAGGGCCCGGCTCTTCCCGGTCTCACCGGTCTTCCGTCCGCCCCGGCGGCGGCCGTCCGCCGGACCGCGTTCCTGGTGACTCTGGTGCTCGGCGGCCTCACCGCGCTGCCTGCCCTGTCCATGGACATGTACCTGCCGGCGCTGCCCGACGTCACCGACGCGCTGCACGCCCCGGCCGCCACCGTCCAGCTCACGCTGACCGCCTGCCTCCTCGGCATGGCCCTCGGCCAGCTCGTCGTCGGCCCCATGAGCGACCGGTGGGGCCGCCGCGGACCCCTTCTGACCGGCATGGTCGTCTACGTCGTCGCCACGGCGATCTGCGCGATCGCCCCCAACGCCGAGATGCTCATCGGCTGCCGCCTGCTCCAGGGCCTCGCCGGCTCGGCCGGAATCGTCATCTCCCGGGCCGTCGTGCGCGACCTCTACGACGGCATCGAGATGGCCAAGTTCTTCTCCACCCTGATGCTGATCTCGGGCGTCGCCCCGATCATCGCCCCGCTGATCGGCGGCCAGGTGCTGCGGATCACGGACTGGCGCGGCGTCTTCGTCGTCCTCACCGTCGTCGGCCTGCTGCTGACCCTGGTCGTGTGGAAGAGCCTGCACGAGACCCTCCCGCCGGAGGAACGCCACACCGGCGGTGTCGCCGAAGCCCTGCGAACCATGCGCGGCCTCTTCGCCGACCGGGTGTTCATCGGCTACACGATCGCCGGCGGGCTCGCCTTCGCGGCCCTCTTCGCCTATGTCAGCGCCTCGCCGTTCGTCATCCAGGAGATCTACGGCGCCTCGCCGCAGACCTTCAGCCTGCTCTTCGGCCTCAACTCGGTCGGCCTGATCGTCGTCGGCCAGATCAACGGCCGACTGCTCGTCGGCCGGGTCAGCCTCGACCGGGTGCTGCTCTTCGGGCTCTTCGTCATCCTGCTCGCCGCCGTCGCGCTGCTGCTGATGACCAGCGGGGTCTTCGGCGAGGTGGGGCTCGCCCCTGTCGCCGGCACCCTGTTCGTCCTGATGTCCGCGATGAGCCTGGCGCTGCCGAACACGAACTCGCAGGCCCTGATGCGTTCCAAGCACGCGGCGGGCTCCGCCTCCGCGCTGCTCGGCACCTCGTCGTTCCTCATCGGCGCGATCGCCTCGCCGCTGGTGGGGATCGCGGGGGAGGACACGGCCGTCCCGATGGCCCTCGTCCAGACCATCTGCGCCGCCGCGGCCCTGGCCTGCTTCCTGGTGCTCTGCCGCCCCTGGGAGCGCCGGGGCCGGGAGGCGGGCGGGCTGTAGCGCCCGGCCCCGGCACCCGCGGTCGTCCCCGCGACTGCCGGGCGGCCCGTCCCCGTGCGGCGGGCCGCACGGGGGCCGGTCAGTCCTCGCGCGGGTAGCCGATCAGATGTGCCCGGCCCTCCCGGTCCGTGGTGCGGAAGATTCCGACCCCGGTCGCCTCGGCCACCGGCAGCCGTACGTCGCGGGCGAGCGGCTCGTCCGATCCGTCGACGAAGTCCATCACCACCGGCACCCCACCCCCGGCCAGCGCCTCATCGGCGTCCCGCACGTTCCGGGCGCCGTAGGCGATCCCGTCGTCCGTCACCGAGGCCAGCGTCACGTGGGACGAGCCGTCCTCGTCCTCCAGGCAGTAGCCCTTCCCGGCCACCAGGTCGAACGCCAGGTTCCCGGCGATCAGATAGTCGCCCGACGGCGCGACGACCGCCTGCGGGAAGCGGCCCGGCTGTATGGCCGGCCGGTGGCACTCGACCGACACCAGGGCCTTGCCGCTCGCCGCTTCGTGCACCG
Organism: Streptomyces sp. NPDC060198; assembly: GCF_042728415.1. Taxonomy (NCBI): domain Bacteria; kingdom Bacillati; phylum Actinomycetota; class Actinomycetes; order Kitasatosporales; family Streptomycetaceae; genus Streptomyces; species Streptomyces sp. NPDC060198. The sequence continues at coordinate 8,878 of NZ_JBHWZJ010000106.1, forward strand.
TCCACATCTCGTGGGTCGCCGCCCGCTTCGAGGACTTCTCCGGCTGCCACTTCGCCACCACCAGCCCCGCCGCCACGGACGTCGGAACCCCGGAGGCCGGGTCGGCCCCCTTCGGCGCGACCTTCCGGCTGTACCAGCCGCCCGGCACCCAGAACTCCTTCGCCCCGCTCACCAGCAGTCCCTGCCCGGTCTGGCCGACCACCTCCGTCAGCTTGCGGCAGGCGGTACAGCCCTCGGGGTACTTCAGATCCGACGCGGCGATCTTCGACGTCCCGCCGGTCACCGGGTCGATCAGTGCCACGTTCGCGTCGGCGTCGGAGACCACGATGTCCGGGCCGGCCGCGGAGACCGCCGGAGCACCGTTCCACGGCAGCTCCACATGGTGACGGTCGCCGTTGGTCGCCGCGTACACGTCGATCGAGAGGAACGTCTCCGACGGGGCGAGCCCGTCGCCCGCCTTCCCGTACGACCACGTGACGAAGAACTCCCGGTCCTCCCGGGAGACGGTCAGCAGCCGGGGATAGCTCTCCGGGTCCAGGGTCTGGCGGGCCTCGCTCCGCCACCCCAGCTTCCCGGTGGCCGTGTCGAGGGTGCGCAGCCTATAGCGCCGGTCCGTCGTGCGCTCCAGGTAGGCGAGGGTGCCGGTCGGCCAGGAGAAGGCGATGTCCGGCGAGGCGCCGACGATCTCCCAGCCGCTCGCCGTCGTGTACCGCGGCGGCACGTCGAGCACGGTCCGCGATCCGGACGCGGAGGGCGTGGGCTTCGCCGAGGGGGAGACGGAAGCCGCCTCGGGCGTGGCGCCCGCGCTCTCGCCGTCGTTCTTCGAGGCGCCCCCGCCGCAGGTCGCCAGCAGCAGAAGGAGCGCCAGGAAGGTCACCCCGCCGACCAGAGTCAGCCGAACGATCCTCTGTCTCATGGGTCCCCCCGTTGGGCCGTCGCGGGTCTCGCGGCGGTCAGCGTAGCAACTGCCACATGGGCGAGCGGAGTTACCCGTGTCCCGTCGCGCACCCGTGACCCGGCGGGCCCCACCCGCCGCCGGGTGCGGTGCCCGCGTCCTTCTCGCCGGGCCGCGGCAGGGCGCGCCGCGAATAGAATTCCTCGGTGAACGTCACCCTCCCCACCGCCGAAGCCCTGCGCACGGCCCTCGCCGGTCTGCTCGACGGACTGCCGCCCCGGCAGGCGACCCAGGCCGTGGACCGGCTGATCGCCAGCTACCGCGGCACGACCCCGACCGACGCGCCGGTGCTGCGGGACCGGGCGGACGTCGTAGCGTACGCCGCGTACCGGATGCCCGCGACCTTCGAGGCCGTACGGGCCGTCCTGGACGCGCTCCGCGAGGCCGCGCCGGAGTGGGAGCCGGCCACCCACACCGATGTCGGCGGCGGCACCGGCGCGGCGAGCTGGGCCGTCGCCGGGGCCTGGGACGGCCCGGAGACCACCGTGCTGGACTGGGCCGAACCCGCCCTCGCGCTCGGCCGCGAGCTCGCCGAGGCCGGCGGGCCCCCCGGGCTGCGGGCCGCGCGGTGGCAGCGCGCCCGGATCGGCGCCGGGCTGGAGCTGGCCCCCACGGACCTGGTGACCGTCTCGTACGTGCTCAAGGAACTGACCCCCGCGGCCCGGACCGAGCTGGTCGACGCGGCGGCCGCGGCCGCGCAGGCCGTCGTCGTCGTGGAGCCCGGCACCCCCGACGGGTACGCCAGGGTGATCGAGGCGCGCGACCGGCTGATCGCCGCCGGACTGACCGTGGCGGCGCCCTGCCCGCACAGCGCCGCCTGCCCCATCGAGCCGGGCACCGACTGGTGCCACTTCTCCGCCCGGGTCAGCCGTTCCTCGCTGCACCGGCAGGTCAAGGGCGGGACGCTGAGCCACGAGGACGAGAAGTTCTCCTACGTCGTGGCGACCCGCTTCCCCGCCCTGCCGGTGGCCGCCCGGGTCACCCGCAGGCCGCAGATCCGCAAGGGCCAGGTCCTGCTGGAGCTCTGCACCCGGGACGAGGCCCTGCGGCGCGAGACGGTCACCAAGCGCCACGGCGCCCTCTACCGGGCGGCCCGGGACACCGACTGGGGCGACGCCTGGCCGCCGCCCGAGGAGGACTGACCGTACCGGCCCGCAGGACCGGCCCGGTCACCGGTCCCGCAGCTCCTGGGTGCAGCACTTCACGCTGCCGCCGCCTTTCAGCAGCTCGCTCAGGTCCATCGGCACCGGCTCGAAGCCCCGGTCCCGCAGCGGATCGAACAGCCCCGTCGCGGCCTGCGGCAGCAGCACGTGCGCGCCGTCGCTGACCGCGTTCAGGCCGAGCGCGGCGGCGTCCGGTTCCCCGGCGATCAGGGCGTCCGGGAAGAGCCGGGCCAGCACGGAACGGCTGCCGGGGGAGAACGCGCCGGGGTAGTACATGATCTCGTCGGCCGCGTCGTCGAGCACGCAGAGCGCCGTGTCCAGGTGGTAGTAGCGAGGATCGACCAGATCCAGGCCGATCACCGGCCGGCCGAAGAACTCCTGTGCCTCGTCGTGCGCGAGCGGACTGGACCGGAAACCCGTGCCGGCGAGCACGAAGGACGCGGTGACGGCGAAATCGCCCTCGCCCTCGTTCACGTGTTCCGGCTCGCGGATCTCCTCGTAGCCGTGGAGGCGGAACCACTCCCGGTGCGCCTCGGCCTCACCGTGCCGCTCCTGGTGCGCGAACCGCGCCCCGAGCACCCGCCCGTCGATCACGGTCGCACCGTTGGCGGCGAAGACCATGTCCGGCAGACCGGGCAATGGCGTCAGCTCCTCCACCGTGTGGCCGAGGGACCGGTAGCGCTCACGGAGGTCCTCCCACTGCGTCTGCGCCAGCGGCAGATCGACGGGCTTGGAGGGGTCCATCCACGGGTTGATGGAGTAGGTGACCCGGAAATGTGCCGGGGCGCACATCAGATAGCGACGAGGGGTGGCGTCACGGTGCACGGGGGCTCCTCACGAACGGCAGCCTCGGCTGCGGCACGGTGGGGTGCGCGCGGTCTGCGCGTGAGCCCATGGTGCGCCGCGCGGACCCCGGTCCGCAGTGCGCCGATCGGGTGACGGCGTGGCCGGCGCACCCCGCCGCACGGTGCCGTACGTCACCGGCGGGCCCGCTCCCGAGCGGCCCGTAGCTCTCGCCGCGATAGGGGAGGATGACCGGTAATAACCCGTTATCGAGAGTGATGTCCCTCACTCGGGGCGGTGGTGTTCAACCCCGCTGGCGAACTCTGGCCACCCGAGGCGCAGGATGGTGGGACCATGGACGGGTAACGCTGAGGTGAGGGGATAGATGGGCGCCGATTCCGGCCGCAACCGCGGCACAGAGGGCAAGATTTCCCAGTGGCTGCGGCGACGACCCAAGCAGCAGGCCGATGCGGACGGCTCCGCACGACTGGGCATGCTCCTGGCCGTCGCCGAGGCGGGGATGCCGATCTCGCCCGCCGCCCACCCGCTCGGACACCGATGTTCGTGCGAACGCATCGGATGCCCCACCCCCGCCCGCCACCCCGTGTCCTTCGCCTGGCAGACGCAGTCGACCACCGACCGCGCACAGATCGAACGCTGGGCCGAGGGGCAGCCGCTGGCGAACTTCATCACCGCCACCGGCATGGTCCACGACGTGCTGGACGTGCCGCTCTCGGCCGGCGTCAGCGCCCTCGAAAGGCTGACCGGGCGCGGCATCGACGTCGGACCCGTCGCCCGCTCCGGCGACGACCGGATGCTCTTCTTCACCGCCACCCGCGGCACCCCCGAGGACGAGGACGAGTGGTGGCCCTGCGAGCTGGACTCGCACCCCGAGACCATGGACGAACACCCCGGGCTGCGCTGGCACTGCCGCGGCAGCTACGTCCTGCTCCCGCCCGCCCGTCTCCCCGGTGAACTGGACGTGCGGTGGGTACGCGGCCCCGAACACCCCCTGCCGGACCCGCTGACCCTGCTCGAAGCGCTCACCGACGCCTGCGCCGTGTACGTGGACAGCGACGAGGCGACCGGCCTGGACCCGGCCGCGGTGGCCTGGCCGCTGGGCCGCTGAGCCCCGGGACGCCACGCCGTCCGGCGTGACCCGGGCACCGTACGTCGTCCCCCGTGACCCGGGCGCCGGGCCCGACGCCCGGCCGGCTCACTCGCCGGTCGCCGCGACCAGTCCCGGCAGCCGGTTCAGTACGGTCACCTTCGCGCCCCCGGCCGCACCCCGCGCGGGCACGTACACCAGCTGGCTGGAGACGCGCTCCTTGGTGAGGGAGTTCTTCACCTCGCCCGACAGCAGCGCCTGGGTGTCCCTGTTCACTTCGGGCTTCAGCCCCTGGGCGGTGGTCTGACGTTCGTAGTGCTTGCTGCTGAAGAAGACCAGCGCCCCGCCGTCCTTCGTCGCGAGCCCGAACGGGCGGAACGCGCCGTCGAGCGGACGGTCGATGTACTGGTACGAGAACCCGGGCTTCTTCGTCGCCGCGCGGGCGGCCCGCCAGCCCGACGTGGTCCCGCCCGCCGCGAACACGTCCGGTGCCCCGGTGGACAGGTAATCGGTGTACGAGGTGCTCAAGTCCTCCGGCTGCACGGCGAGTTCGGCGCTCACGGCTTCGGCGGGCTTCGCCAGGCCGTCCGCGTCCAGTGTGAACTCCGGTATCCGCGAGGGTGCCACGACCCCGAGATAGGGCACCTTCCACCGCGCGTTCGGCCCGGTCCGCTCGAAGACGAGCAGCCAGCGGGTGTCCTCGTCGCCCTTGTCCACGTCACGGTTGGAGTCGACGTCCGCGAAGAAGTAGCGGGGCCAGCCCGCCTTCTTCGGTACGACGTAGCGCGCGTCCGACAACTCCAGCGGATCGTGCGCCGCCGCGGGGCTCTTGGTGTAGGTGGACCGGGCCTTCAGCCCTGCCTGGTTGATCGCCCCGAGCGACCCGGTCACCCGTTCCGCGTCCAGAGCGGGATCGAGCGCCGCGTCCGCCGCGTTGTACGCCGTGAGGAAGTCCTTGAGGGCTTGGTCCGCCTCGGACTTCGTCGCCGCGGGCACCTGCTCCAGCTCCCCGTGCACCGTCACGCAGCCGCTCGCCGTCATGCCCAGTACCGTCGCCACCGCGAGCCCCGCCGCCGACCGACCCAGCCTTGTCATCCGTTGCCTTCTGCGCCTTCTGATCCGTCGTCCGCACTGACCGTCCGAACCCTACCGGGGCGAAGAAGCGCGCGAGGGCGAGGAGTCGATATACGCCCCGCGCGCGGGGCGGCCACCCCGGCCGTCACAGGTCCCGGGCGGGGACGACGAGGGGCACCCCCGTCCGCGGATGCGGGAACACCTCGACGGGCTGCCGGTACACCTCGCCGAGGAGCCCGCCGGTGAAGACCTCGGCCGGCGGTCCGGCCGCCGCGATCCGCCCGCCCCGCAGCACCACCGCCCGGTCCGCGTAGGCGGCGGCCAGCCCCAGATCGTGCAGCACCACGACGACCGCGTCCCCGGCCCGGGACCGCTCCCGGCAGATCCCCAGCACCAGCTCCTGGTGGCGCAGGTCGAGCGCGGCCGTGGGTTCGTCGAGCAGCAGCAGCGGGGCGCGCTGGGCCAGGACCCGGGCCAGCGCCACCCGGGCCCGCTCGCCGCCGGAGAGCGCGGAGAAGGGCCGGTCCGCGAAGGCGGTGATCTCGGTGGCCTCCATCGCGGCGGCCACCGCCGCGTCGTCCTCGTCCGCCCGCGCCGTACCGGACCACGGGGCCCGCCCCATCCGGACGACCTCCGCCACGGGGAAGGGGAAGGAGAGCACCGCCGCCTGCGGCAACACGGCTCGGCGCAGGGCGAGTTCGCCGGCCGTCCAGGATCCGGCGGGCCGGCCGTCGATCCGTACCCCGCCCGCTTCGGACGGCAGGTCGGCGGCGAGCGCGGCGAGCAGCGTGGACTTGCCCGCGCCGTTCGGGCCGACGAGCGCCACCACCTCGCCCGCGTGCGCGGTCAGCGAGACGTCGTCGAGTACCCGGCGGCCACCGAGCCGCACCGAGAGCCCGGCGGCCTCCGCCACCGGGGTGCCGGGCGCACGGCGGACCGGCAGTTCCCGCTCCCGTACGGCGAAGAGGCCCAGGCGCCGCCGGACGGGCGGGGCTTTCGGAACGCGGCCCAGCAGGCCGTGTCGTTCACGTGTGCTCATGCCCAACCACCTTGCTTGCGACGGGTCCTGCGCAACAGCCAGAAGAAGAACGGGCTGCCGAAGAGCGCGGTGAGCACCCCGAGCGGGAGCTCGGCCGGCGCCGCCACCGTGCGGGCGGCCAGATCGGCCACCACCAGCACCAGCGCGCCGCCCAGCGCGCTGCCGGGGACGAGGAAGCGGTGGCCGGGGCCGTTCGCCATCCGCAGCAGATGCGGGACGAGCAGCCCCACGAACGAGATGATCCCCGCGACCGCGACGGCCGCCGCGGTCAGCATCGCCACCACCAGGACCAGCACGATCCGCAGCCGCTCCACGTCCACCCCGAGATGCCGGGCCGGCCGCTCGCCCAGCGCGAGCAGGTCCAGCTTCCGCGCGGAGAACGGTGCGACGAGCAGCCCGAGAGCCGCGCACGGCAGCACCGCCAGCACCTTGGGCCAGGTCGCCTGGGCCAGCGAGCCGAGCTGCCAGAAGGTGATCTGGGTGACCTGGGCGTTGTCGGCGAAGAAGAGGAACAGGCCGATCAGGGCCCCGGCGAAGGCGTTGACGGCGATCCCCGTGAGGATCAGGGTCACCACCTCGGTCCGCCCGCCCGACCGCGAGAGCGCGTACACCAGGAGCACCGTCGCGAGACCGGCGGCGAACGCGCAGACGGTGATGGTCCAGTTGCCGAAGAAGCTCAGGCCGAGGCCGATGGAGGCGACCGCGCCGACGGCCGCGCCGGAGGAGACGCCGATGACGCCCGGCTCGGCCAGCGGGTTGCCGAACACGCCCTGCATCAGGGAGCCCGCACAGCCGAGCGAGGCGCCGACCAGCAGGGCGAGGACGACCCGGGGAAGCCGGACGTTCCACAGCACGCTCTCACCGACCCGGTCCAGAGCGTGGCCGCCCAGCCCGGCCCGGTGCTGGACCGAGGCGAGTACGTCGCCGAGGGGGATGTCGTACGCGCCGAGGCCCGCCGAGAGCAGGCAGCCGAGGAGCAGCGCCACCGACAGCCCGAGGGTGAGGACGGGCGCGGTACGCCGCCGGGGGGCGGTGGCGGCGGGTGCCACGGGCTGGTCGCGTTCCCGCTGGGAGGTGACGGTCATCGGGTTCCGCCGCCCTCGGGGTAGAGCTGCCCGACGATGTCGGCCAGCACCTGATCGGTGCGCGGGCCGTAGTTGAGGAGTACGCCGTCCTCGACGGAGACGATCCGCCGGTCCAGGCCGGCCGGGGTCTCGGCCACCCCGGGGATCTTCAGCATGCCGTCGATCCCGCCGACGGATTCCAGCCCCTTGGTCATCACGAGGATCGCGTCGGGTGCCGCCTTCGCCAGCGCCTCGCTGGTGATGGCGGTGAAGTCCTTGGTGAGCCCGGACGCCTTCCCCGCGTCCACCGCGCCGACCGCCTCCAGCAGCGAACTCGCCCCCGACCGTGCGCCGCCCAGCAGGTAGACGGAGGCGGAGCCGCGCAGGTAGAGGAAGGCGACCCGGGGCTTGTCGCCGTGCTCGGGTACGTCGGCGCGGACAGCGGCGAGCCGGGCGGCGGTGCGCTCCTCCAGCTCGGTGCCCGCCTCCTCGACGCCGAGCGCGGCGGCGACGGTGCCGATCCGCCGTGCCACGTCGTCGAGTTCCTCGGCCGGCTCGACCACCAGCAGCGGGACCCCGGCGTCCCGGATCTGGTCGATCGCCTCGGCCGGGCCGGTGGTGGTGTCCGCGAGGACGAGCGTCGGCTTCAGGGAGAGGACGCTCTCCGCGGACACGTCGTGGGCGCGGGTCACCACGGGGAGGTCCGCCGCCTGTTCGAAGGTGGCGGTGATGTCACGGGCGACCACGTGCTTTCCGAGCCCCAGGGTGAAGACGATCTCGTTGAGCGAGCCGGTCAGCGGCACGATCCGGTCCGCCGAGGTGACGGTGACCTCGGTGCCGTCCGCCGAGTCGACGGTGACGGGCAGCTCGGGCACGGGGGTGGCGGCCAGCGGTTCCACCCGGTCCGTCCCGTCCGAACCGCCCTTCGCCGCAGCCTGCTTCGGGCCGGAGCCGGTCGTGCCGCCGCACCCGGCGAGCGCCAGTGCGAGGGCGACGGCGGCGGCCACGGCGGCGGCCGGGCGGCGGAGCCCCGGAAGCCGGGCGGGTGCGGTTCGCGCGGGCCGTCGGGGTTCCCGGCCCGGTGGGGCGAAGTCCTGCGTGAAGGGCACGGGGCACCGTCCTGTCGTTCCGCTTCGTGCGGGGTTGATCTTCTTCGTGGTCGTCCGCGAACCATGAGCGGAACAAGGGGTGTTCCGGATGATCCAGGCGTTCTGCGTGTTCTGTGCGCTCTGCGCGTTCTGGAGTGATCCGGGGTTCCGTCATGGCCTCGGTGTAGCTTAGGTTAGCCTTACCTCAGTTCGCCAGGCCTCGGAGGGGTCCATGCTGTCGTCCCGATCCACCCGCGCGCTCGCCGTCGCGCTCTTCGCGGTCCTGCTGGGGGCCCTGCTCCCGGCCGCCGCCGCACAAGCGGCGAGCCGTACGGTGCAGGGCGGGCGACTGGACTGGGGCATCAAGTCCTCCTTCCAGAGCTACGTCACCGGCCCCATCGCGGGAGGCAGTTGGAGCCTCACCGGCGGAGCCGCCACGGTCGGCGCGGGCCAGTTCCGCTTCCACTCGGCCACCGGCTCCTACGACCCGGCCACCGGCGCCCTCGCCTCCGGCTTCTCGGGCGGAGTCCACTTCGTCGGCCACCGCACGGACGACGGCTCCTACGAGCTCGACCTCACCATCGCCCGGCCCACCGTCAAGATCTCCGGCGGCTCCGGCACGCTCTACGCCGACATGACCAGCAAGGAGCGGGGGACCGGACGGGTCACCACCCGGTCCCAGGTGCCGCTCGCCACGCTCGGTCTCGGCGGTATCGACATGCGCGGCGGCTCCACCCCCGTCGCGCTCCACAACGTTCCCGCGACGCTGACGTCGCAGGGCGCCACCGCCTTCGCCGGCTACTACACGGCCGGCACCCCGCTCGACCCGGTGACGCTCTCCGTCGACACCACCGCACCCGCCACGTCCGCACCCAAGGCCTCCCCGTCCGCGACGCCGAGCGCGTCCGGGAAGGCCGACGCCCCGAAGGCCGACGCCGACGAGGCGGAAGGGGGCAAGGCGGCCGGGACCGGCTTCGTGGACGCGGCCGTCGACTGGGGCGTCCGCCGTACCTACCGCGAGTACGTCACCGGTCCGGTCGCCGAGGGCGAGTGGACCCTGGCGGGCGGCGCCGAGGACGGCGGGGCACTGTTCCGCTTCCCCGGGGGGAAGGGGACGTACGACCCCGCGAAGCGGACCCTGGAGGCGGCCTTCGACGGCAGCGTCCACTTCACCGGAGCCGACGGACTCGACCTGGAACTAGCCCACTTCACCGTCTCGGTGAAGTCCGGCACCGGCACCCTCCGGGCCGACGCCACGAATGCCGGAGCCGTCTCGGCGAACGTCCCGCTGGTCACCTTCGCCGCCGGGAAACTCACGCCCGGGGACGGACTCGTGGTCCTCACCGAGGCGCCCGCCACCCTCACCGCCGCCGGGGCGAAGGTCTTCGGCTCCCTCTACGCCGAGGGCACCGCCATGGACCCGGTCTCCCTGGCCGTCGCCGTGGACCGGGGCGCGACACTGCCCGCCCTGCCCGACCTGGGGAGCGGGGCCACCGCCCCGGCCGCCACGACCCCCTCCGCGAGCCCGTCCGTCTCCGTGGCGAAGGCCGCGGAGACGGACTCCGGCCCGGCCGCCGGAGGGTGGCTGGCCGTCGGCGCCCTCGCCCTCGCCGCCGCGGCCGGGGTGCTCTACGCCGCCCGCCGCCGCGCCCGCCGCTCCCGGGTGTCCGAAGAGACCCCGGGCGGCTGAGCCCCGCCGGCCGTACCCGAACCCCTGCCCGTACTCGAGCACGTGGGCCGTTCCCCGAGCACCGCCCGGGCCCCACGCCCGTACCCCTGGCCCTGCCCGGGACCCGGGGGCGTACCCGCGCGGCCCGCTCCACGACTTCTCCCTCCCGGCGCGGCGGCCTCCGGAACCCCCGGACCCGGCCGCACGCCCACCCCTGCCCTTCTTCGCCCCTTCTCCCGAGGAGACCACTGACCATGGCAGCCAACCGCCGCCCCATAGCCCTCGCCGCGGCCGTCGCCACCGCCGCCGCGCTGGGCGCCACCTTCGCGCTTCCTGCCCTCGCCGCCGACTCCGGTGCGGTCTCCGGCACCACGGCCACCGCCCCGGCGACCCGGCTGGAGCTGAAGGACGGCACGCTCGACTGGGGCTTCAAGCAGTCCTTCCGCAGCTACATCGGTGCCGCCGGAAAGATCACGGTCTCGGACGGTGCCGAACAGGCCGCGAACAACGGCGCGTTCACCTTCGTCAACGGCAAGGGGACGTACGACCTCGCCACCCACGGCACCGACACCGCCTTCGAAGGCGGCGTCAACTTCTGGGCCCACGAGGGCGTCCTCGACATCACGCTGTCCGACCTCAAGGTCTCCACCACCGGGACCGGCGGCGCGATCACCGCCGACCTGAAGACCCCCGAGGGAACCCAGGACGACGTGGCCGTCGCCGACCTGGATCTGTCGGCCGTCCGGCCCGGTCAGGGCGACGGGGGCGCGATGGTCTTCAAGGACATCCCCGCCACGCTGACGAAGCTCGGCTCCGAGGCGTTCAACGGCATGTACCAGGAGGGCCAGGCCCTCGACCCGGCCACGCTCACCGTCACGGCGGTCACCCCCGCGACGGAGGAGCCGGAGCCCACCGAGGAGCCCACCGACGAGCCGACGAAGGAGCCCACCACCGCGCCGACCGCCGAACCGACGAAGGAGCCGACCGGCACGCCCTCGCCGGGCGCCTCCGCCACGACACCCGCCGCCGAGCAGGGCGCCCTGGTGGACGGCACCCTCGACTGGGGCGTCAAGGAGTCCTTCCGCTCGTACGTCACCGGCCCGATCGCGAGCGGCTCGGTCGAGACGACCGGCGGCGCGAAGAGCACCGCGAACGGCTACCGCTTCGGTGACGCCACCGGTCGGTTCGACGCGGCGAAGAAGAGCCTTGAGGCCGACTTCAAGGGCCAGGTCCGCTTCCTCGGCCACAAGAGCGGCGACACCTACGCCCTCGACCTCTCCTTCTCCGCCCTGCGCGTCGAGGTGACCGGCACCTCCGGCAAGCTGATCGCTGACGTGTCCTCCAAGGACCGCGGGACCGGAAAGACCGAGGTCAGCAAGGGACTCGCCCTTGCCGACCTGACCGTGCCCGCTGCCGCACTGACCGCCAAGGACGGTGTGGTGACGCTCGCAGGCGTCCCCGCCACGCTCACCGAGGGCGGCTCCACGGCCTTCGGCGGGATGTACGAGAAGGGCGAGAAGCTCGACGCGCTGACCGTCGCCGTCTCCCTCGACGAGAACGCCCAGCTGCCGGGCACCGGCTCGACCGGCTCCACGGGCTCGACCGGCTCCACGGGGACCACGGGCTCGACCGGCTCCACGGGCTCCACCGGCTCCGGGTCCGTCGGCGGAGGCGAGGGCGAGAGCGGGGGCGGCAGCGTGGGCGGCTCGGGCTCGCTCGCCGCCACCGGCGCCGACCTGCCCACCGGCGCCCTGCTCGCCGCCTCCGGCCTCGTGGTCGTCGTCGGCGCGGGGGCGCTCGTCGTGGCACGCCGTCGTACCGGCACCGCAGCCGCCTGACCCACCCCGACCGGAGCCACCGCGCCCCGGCCTTCCCGACCGCCC